>JAPOLW010000545.1 GCA_029976905.1 bacterium
GTCGCCTCCTGGGCAACGACGCGGTTTCGAAGTCTACCGCCGTCGGCTTCGGACACGACGTCGATCGATTCCTTGATTGACAGCACGCGCTTCTTCTCCGTGTGCTCGTTGTTGTTGTTGTCGTTGCTGTTGCCGCCGTCGTCGTCGAGGCTTCGCAGGATGGGGGATTCGTGACTCATCGACGGGAGTCTACCATGCCGACCGGGATGGCTCCCGGCCGCTTGCCGGGCGGCGCCGGGCCTGACAGAAGCAGTCATGACCCTCGACGACGGGGCGAGCGGCCCCACCTCGGTCCGGTCCGCGTGCGACCGATGGGGAGTCCTTTCATGACGCATCGACCGCGCACCCGACTGGGGACCCACGACGTCGACAATCAGGTCCCACCGCTCGACCCGCTCGACCTCTACGATGCCGACGCGGCGCTTGGTGAGGGCGTGGTCCGGGAAGGGGCAGGCTGGGCCGTGGAGCGCCTGCGCGTCTTTGCGGCCGAACTCGGAAGCGAACGCGTGGTCTCGCTGGGATACGAGGCCAACCGGCATCCTCCCGAACTCCATTGCTTCGACCGCTACGGACATCGCATCGACGAAGTGCGTTACCACCCCGCCTACCACGAGCTCATGCGATTGGGGATCGAATCCGGCATGCCGTCGATCGCATGGACCGAAGACCGGCAGGGCGCCCACGTCGCGCACGTGGTGATGACCTACCTCTTCTCCCAGGTGGAGGCTGGCGTGGTCTGCCCGATGACGATGACCTATGCGGTCGTGCCGGCTCTGCGCCAGCAGCCCGCTGCGACCCGGGAGTGGGAGGCGGGGGTCCTGCGACCGTCCTACGACGAGCGCTCCTGCCCGGCCGAAGAGAAGACGGGGCTCACCTTCGGGATGGCGATGACCGAGAAGCAGGGCGGCTCCGACGTGCGCAGCAATACGACCCGGGCCGAGCCGCTCGGAGCGGGGGGCCGTGGTGGCGAGTACGAGCTGCGTGGGCACAAATGGTTCTGCTCGGCACCGATGTCGGACGCTTTCCTCACGCTCGCGCAGACGTCGCAGGGGCTTTCCTGTTTTCTCGTTCCGCGCTGGCGGCCCGACGGCTCGCGCAACCCCTTCCACCTGCAACGCCTGAAGGACAAGCTCGGCAATCGCTCGAATGCATCGAGCGAGGTCGAGTACCAGGGTACGTGGGCGCGACTCATCGGCGAGGAGGGGCGCGGCATCCGCACCATTCTCGAAATGGTCCACCACACCCGCAACGACACCGTTGCGGCCCCGGCCGCGTTCATGCGCCAGGGTCTCGTCCAGGCGTTGCACCACACGCGCCATCGGCGTGCTTTCGGCAAGAGACTCATCGAGCAGCCACTCATGAAGAACGTGCTCGCCGACCTCGCCCTCGAGGCCGAGGCAGCGACGGTTCTCTCCCTGCGCATCGCGCGGGGCTTCGACGAGTCCCCGGGAAATGACGAGGCGCGCGCCTTTACGCGCATTGCGACGGCGGTCGCGAAGTATTGGCTGAACAAGCGGGCCCCCGGCCACGTCGTCGAATCCCTCGAGTGTCTGGGGGGTGCCGGGTACGTCGAGGAATCGGGGATGCCGCGGCTCTACCGGGAGGCGCCTCTCAACGGGATCTGGGAGGGGTCGGGCAACGTGATCTGTCTGGACGTGCTGCGTGCCCTCGGCCGCGAGCCCCGGGCGCTGGAACTCTTCCTGGCCGAGGTTCGCAACGCCAGCGGCGCGGATCGTCGTCTGGACGCCGCCACGGCGCGCCTCGAACGATCGCTGCGGGAGCGGGCCGACCTCGAACTCCGGGCACGACGTCTCACCGAGGCGATGGCCCTCGTCCTACAGGCCTCGCTTCTGGTCCGGCACGCACCCTCGTTCGTCGCGGATGCCTTCTGCGCCTCGCGCCTCGGCGAAAAAGGGGGCCGCGCCTACGGAACCCTCTCGGCGGGGGTCGACGTCGACGCGATCCTGCAGCGGGCCGGTCCGGTCTGAGGGCGAGACGGCGCCCGCATCCGTAGGCCCGGGAAGCGCGGGTTCGCGGGAATCAGTCGAAGGGGCGCAGCCGACCGTAGGGCGCCCCTTCTCCCGGCTGCTCGAAGGGCTCGTTGGCGCCGCCGACCGAGGGCGACTCGCCGACCGGAGGGTCGTCGGGAAAGCTTTCGCCCTCCTCGCCGATCGACGGAACGTCGCCCGCCGGAGGGTCGTCGATGAAGGATTCGGAATCCTGGCCGATGCTCGGATCTTCACCGACCGGGGGTGCGAACTCGCCCGGCCCGATCTGGGCGAAGGCCGACGAGGCCACGAGGAGGGAGACGATCAGGACCGCAACTCTCATGTTCTTCAGATCTCACCCGCGGCCCTGGGAGTCAAAGGGAATCGGGACGGCGCGCGGGGCGCAAAAGTGGACCGTCTTGAGAAGCGCGAGCGTTTCCGCTTCCTGTGGGAGGCATGGGACGGGCGGCGGTCGCGAAGAAGAAGACGGGGAAAAAGGGCAAGGCGGACAAGAAGCGCAAGAAGTCCATGGCCGAAAAGGCCGACCGGCTCGCCCTGTACGAGGACTCGGTGCAATGCCCCGAGGAGGACGTGGCCTTCTTCGCGAAGACCTTCAAGAAGCTCCGGGGACGCCGGGCCGGGGTTCTGCGCGAGGATTTCTGCGGAACGGCCAGGACCGCCGTCGAGTGGTGCCTGAGCCATCCCGAGCGTCGTGCCATCGGAATCGACCTCGACGCGCCGACGCTCGATTGGGGGCGCTCCCGGCACGTCCTTCCCCGCGCTCGCAAGCTCGGCGATCGGCTGACCCTCTACCACGCGAACGTCCTCGACCCTCGAATCGAGAAGGCCGACGTCACCTGCGCCTGCAACTTCAGCTTCTGCATCTTCAAGACACGCGACGAGCTCAAGCGCTATCTCACGGGCGCCCTCGACGGCCTCGCCGACGACGGATTGCTCTTCCTCGAAATCTACGGAGGCACCGACGCCTGCGCCGTCACCGATGAAGAGCGGGAATGCGAGGGCTACGACTACGTCTGGGATCAGGCGGAGTACAACCCGCTGACGGCCGAAACACTTTGCCACATCCACTTTCGTTTTCCCGATGGCTCCAGCCTCGAGAAGGCCTTCTCCTACGACTGGC
>JAPOLW010000546.1 GCA_029976905.1 bacterium
GCCGGTATCGACCTCGACGTGCACGGCGGCAACGCGGCCGATCCGCTTCGCGGCGCGGTCGAGGGCGTCCAACATTTCCCGGGTGCAGACCACGGGCTCGCAGTCGTAGTACAGCAGGGGTTCGGCGTGCTCGGGCAGGGTCGGCGACAGGACGATGATGCGGGTCCCGACACCTTCGTCCCGCAGGGTTGCCGCCTCGGCGACATCGGCCACCCCGAGGGTGTCGCAGCCGAGGCTCTCGAGGTGGCGCGCGACGAGGCGGGCACCGTGGCCGTAGGCGTCGGCCTTGACGACCGGCCAGATCGACCGATGGCCGACCTCCTCGCGAAGGAGTTGGAGGTTCGCGGCCAGCCGGTCGAGGTGAAGAGTCACGCGGGTCAAGCGCCCCATGCGGGCGGGGGACGTGCTCACGGACGTCTGCCCCATGCCGGATGCCTGCCCGGATTCCTACGGCCCTCTCGCATCGAATCGACCACCCCTCTCGACCTCCCCCTTTCCTGGATACCGGCTACGCGGCGAAGCCGAAAGCGTCGCAGCGGCGGGAAGCGAGCACGGTCCGGCATCGCTCCGGATGTCGGTGCGAGTCGGTCCGCGCGGCCTCGCTTGCGATTTCGGTTTCAGTTCTCGGTGAGTTCGATCATACGGTCGAGGGCGCGCCGCGCGTCGGCGGCGATCCTGGCCCGCTGCTCGGCAGAAAGTCGTTCTCGTCGGGCGGTCGCCTCGTCGACGATGTCGCCGGCGAGCACGCGGTTCAGGTCGGGGGGAGCGTCCTTGCGGAGAAGGTCGATCATCGCGACGAGATGGGGCGGATCATTGCGCGACATGGTGGCGCAGCCGCAGCCGAAGCTGCGCCCTTTTGGGTCGGGGACGTCGGCGACATTCACGACCTCGACGCCGTGCAGCGCCCCCTGCGTGCGGGCGTTGTTCACGAAATGGCCTTCGGTCGCGATGGCCAGACGCGAACCGGCGGGCGCCTTCATCACTTCGTTCCAGAGATAGCTCGTCGACCCGGCGCCGTCGGCGACGTCGACGACGACCTTTGGGCATTCCGGGTGGACGAGGACGCGATAGCCTTCGGCCTGCCAGTGCCGCACGTGCTCGGGTTGGAAGACGGTGTGGACGCCGCAATACGAACCCCACAGGACCATGGTGGCGCGATCCAGGCGATCCCGGTCCGCGTCGGAGAGGGCGGCGATCGATTGCTGGGCTCCGTCGTAGCCACCGCCCCACGAGAAGATCGCGTCGGGCGGGATGCCGACCCAGCCGGCGACCACCTCGCCAAGATGCCGGTCGGGAACGAAGAAGACCTTGCGGCCCTGCTCGCGGGCCCAACCGACGACCTTGCGTGCGTTCGAACTCGTGCAGACGGCACCGCCCGTCGCACCCGCCATCGCCTTCAAACGTCCGGAGGTGTTCATGTACGCGATCACCATGAGGTCGTCCCCATAGCGTTCGTGGAGGTCCTCGAAGACGGGTTCGACCATGTCGGCCTTGGCCATCATCTCCATGGTGCAGCCGGCCTTGGGGTTGGTGATCCAGACGTGTTGGTCGGGCGCCGCCAGCACTGCGATGGATTCGGCCATGAAGTGGACGGCCGATTCGACGATGACCTTGGCCTCGGGATGGCGGGCGGCCTGCAGCGCGAGGCCATAGGAGTCGGCGACGCTGCCGCCGTAGCGCTCGACGAGTTTCACGATCTCGCCACCCATGTAGTAGTGCGCCAGCAGCATCAGGCTCGGGCCAAAATGGTCGAGCGCGGGGTGGATGTACTCGTCCATCCAGGGAAGGACGGTCTCGGGGCGGCGATCGGGCAGGGCGAGGTATTCCTCGGCGTAGGGTTTGAATTCCTCCTGGTACCAGTCCAGCGGCAGGTCCTGCTGGCAGATCGGGATGTCGGGCTGCAGCTGGATTCCCGAACTGCGGATCTCGCTTGCGGTCTCGGTCGTCATGGATCGGTTCCTTCCTGGGCGGGATCTTGCCATACCGATCGCCGATCTTCCCGTGCCACGCCCCGGCCGCCGGCGCCGGCCCGCGCCCCTCCATCGCCGGCGCTTCGGGGCTTTTGGGGCGGGCGGGCGCGTCGGGTGGAATCGGCCCCGCGGCGATGTTTTTCAGCCGGTAGGATAGGGATCCCGTTGCGAATTCGCGTGGTCACCATGAACCTGCTGCACGGCGCGCCGTTGCCGGGCCGCCGGCGTGCTCGAATCTCTCTCGAGACCCGACTCGGCTGGGTTGCAGAACATCTGGCGCGGGAGGAACCCGACGTCGTCCTTTTGCAGGAGACGTCACGCACCCCGGACGGTGCGAGCACCGCCGAGGTGATCGCGCGACGCCTGGGGATGGAGTCCGTCTGGGCTGCGGCGAATCCGAGCCCGTTCTTCCGCGGGATCGGGGCGACGCGCCTGAGCGGATTCGAGGAGGGGCCCGCCGTCCTGTCCCGCTTCCCGATCGTCCGTCATCGCGCGCACCGGCTCTCCTCGGCATGGAATCCCATCGAGCGACGGCTTGCGCTCGAAGCGACCCTGGACGCTTCGGACGTTCGCTTCCGCGTCTTCTGCGTACATCTCTCTTCTCTTTCGGCATCGGGGCGTCGACGGCAGGTCGCCGCCCTGGTTCGCGAGATCGAGACGACGCGGCGTGCCCATCCGGTCATCGTGGGCGGTGACTTCAACGCCGAGGAGAACGCGCACGAGGTCCGTGGGCTGACCGGGGGAAAGGGGTGGCTCGATACCTTCCGACATCTCCACCCCGATGAGGCCGGCCCGACCTGGGGACAGCGAATCACGTCGGCCGCGTCGACGTCCCGCCGCCGGGTCGACTTCCTTTTCTCCGTTCCGTCGAGCGGGGTGCTCTGGTCGCCCGGGAGCAGTCGACTCGTCCTCGACCAGCCGTTCCCGGAAGCCGAAGCGGGGGTGCGGTGGGCGAGCGATCACTACGGCGTGCTGACCGACTTCGTGGTGGCCGACACCGCCCGTGTTCCGAAGCCCGGGAAATCCTCCTCGTAGTGCATCCCGGCTCCCGGCGGCCCTCGTCGGTCGATGGCCGTGGTAGGCGTCAGGGGCGCGAGGACGCCGCGGCGTCCTCGTCGTCTTCGAAGAAGCGCGCGAGTCGCCCCTGCGCCAGGCG
>JAPOLW010000547.1 GCA_029976905.1 bacterium
GGTTGCGAGCAGCCCGCCCGGTGGGGGGGCGGAGTCGGCCGCGGAGGGAGGGGGCGACCGACTCCTTTGGGGGGAGTGTGGAGGGTGAAGAGATGGGAGTGCATACGACGTGCCAAACCGGCGTCTCCGGTTTCCGGAACGTTTTTGGGGGTGGGAGCCCCCGGGAACCGGCCCGGTGTGTCGGAGGCGACACGGAATGTGCCGCCGTGTGCCGGAGGCGCCCGCCTTCGGCGCCCTTTGAGGAACCGCTGCGGGCTCGGTAGGAAGGAGGACCGAGGCGTGTCACGGGCCGGAGAGATCCTTCGGCAGAAGCGGCGCCGTCGGGAGGAGCACGAGATGTACGACGAACTTCGCGAGGTCACGGCCCAACTTACCGCCGTGGGGAGTCCCTTCGAGATCGCTACCGTCGAGGTGGGCGGTCTGCCGCTGCGGTCCTACAAGAACGCGCCCGCCGACATGCGTCAGGTCTGGCTCGGGACGGCTGCGCACGCCGACGCGACCTATCTGGTCTACGAGGACGAGCGCATGAGCTACGCCGAGGCGCACCGCCTGGTTGCGGCGGCCGCCCAGAGCCTGGTCGAGCGCTTTGGAGTGCGCCCGGGGGACCGGGTGGCGATCGCCATGCGCAACTACCCCGAGTGGGTTCTGGCCTATTGGGCCACCATCGCGACGGGGGCGAGTGTCGTCGGCATGAATGCGTGGTGGACCGGTCCCGAGATGGCCTATGCGCTCGATGACGCGCGCCCGAAGGTGCTCATTGCGGACCGTGAACGTCTCGAGCGCCTCGCGACCGTGCGCGATCAGGTTGGAGACTTCGCCGTGGTCGGCGTGCGGGTCGATGGAGATGCCTTTGCCGACGCCGTGCCGTGGGCCGACCTCGTCGCGGAGGGCGGTACGCTGCCCGAGGTCGCGATCGATCCCGACTCGGACGCGTGCATCTTCTACACGTCTGGCACGACGGGCCGACCCAAGGGCGCACAGCTCACCCATCGCGGCTGCACGAACAACATCATGAGCATGGCGTTCTGGAACAGCGCCTGGCCGGCAGCGCTGGCGGCGGCGGGACGGAAGCCCGATCCCGGTGCCGGGGAGGCGACGTCGTACCCGCCCGCCTTTCTCGTCGTCACGCCCCTCTTCCACGTGACCGCGTGCAATTGCGTGATGCACGGCGCGTCGCTCACCGGTGCCAAGCTCGTGCTCATGTACAAATGGGAGGCGGGCCGGGCCTTGCAGCTGGTCGAGGCCGAGCGGGTTACGGCGCTTTCGGGCGTCCCGGTCATGTCTCGCGAGTTGATCGCGCATCCGGAATTCGCCACGACCGACACGTCCTCGTTGAAGTCGCTTGGCGGAGGTGGGGCTGCGATCCAGCCCGACCTGGTCGAGAAGATCGAGTCGAAGGTCTCGAGCGCCCGTCCGGGAACCGGCTACGGGATGACCGAAGCATGCGGCGTCATCACCATGAACTCGGCCGACTTCTTTCTCGACAAACCGGAGACCGCCGGTCCCGTCCTGCCCAGTTTCGAGGCCATGATCGAGGGCCCCGACGGCAAGCCGCTCGGGGCCGGGGAGGTTGGAGAACTCTGCGTCCGGGGCGCCCAGGTGATTCGCGGGTATCTCAATCGACCCGAAGCCACGTCCGAGACGATCCAGAATGGCTGGCTTCATACCGGAGACGTGGCGCGGATCGATGAGCATGGTTTCGTCGCCATCGTCGATCGCGCCAAGGACATGCTCTTGCGCGGCGGCGAGAACGTCTATTGTGCGGAAGTGGAGGCGGCGATCTTCGAGCACCCCGCGGTCTCCGAATGTGCGGTCATCGGCGTTCCCGACGATCGGCTGGGCGAGGAGGTCGGAGCCGCTGTGGTGCTGGCCGAAGGCGCGTCGCTCGACGCCGATGCCCTGCGTGTCTTCGTGAAGGAGCGCATCGCGGCCTTCAAGGCGCCACGTTACGTCTGGTTCCTCGACCAGCCGCTGCCGCGCAACGCAAGTGGGAAGTTCCTCAAACCCGACCTGCGCAAATCCCTCGACCCCAACGACGCGGCGTGAGCCGGCGGGTGTGGCCGCTCGGACGTGGGCGTGCGGGCGGTGACCGCGAGACCGCCGTGTTCGGCCGTCTCCTCGTAGGGGTGGGGGTCGCCGCATGCCTCCTGGCGTGCTCGGGGGGCGAGCAGGATGCGGGCCGGATCAGCGCGGTGGCGCGCACCCCGCGGCCCGAGGATCCCGTGCGGGGCGCGGTCGGCACGCCGCAGATCCTCTTCGGGGATCTGCATGTCCACACGACCTACTCGCTCGACGCCTTCTTCACCGCGATGCCCATCCTGGGCGGGGAGGGGGCGCATCCGCCGGCCGACGCTTGTGATTTCGCGCGACACTGCGCGGCTCTGGACTTCTTCGCCATCACCGATCACGCCCAGGAGATCACCCCGGCTCACTGGACGGCCGAGAAGGAGGCCATGCGGACGTGCAACGCAGTCGGGGAGGGGTCGTCGTCGCCGGATCTGATCGCCTTCCAGGGCTTCGAGTGGACGCAGATCGGCCGGGTTCCCGAGACGCATTACGGCCATAAGAACGTCATCTTCCGCGATCTCGAAGAGGCGCGTCTGCCCGTGCGCCCGATCGGCGCCCGGGGGCCCGATAACGTGAATCCATGGTGGGATCGGGCACCGATGATGCGGGCGGCACGTTGGCTCGATCCCGTGAACTGGAGCGACTACCAGGACTTCGGTTGGATGTACGACCAGCTTCTGGCGCGGCCGACGTGTCCGGCAGACGTCCACACACGCGACCTGCCTCCTGGGTGCATGGAGGTGGCTGCAACCCCCGACGTGCTCTTTCGCAAGCTCGACGAACTCGGAGTCCCCTCGCTCGTGATTCCGCACGGAACCGCCTGGGGCACCTACACGCCGCCAACGTCTTCCTGGGCCAAACAGCTCGCGCCGGGCATGCACGACCCGGTCCGGCAACGCCTGATCGAGGTGATGTCGGGGCACGGAAACTCGGAGCGCTACCAGTCGTGGCGCGAGTTCACCTTCGATGTGGACGGAGAGCCGGTCTGCCCGCCGCCGAGCGAGGACTATCTTCCCTGCTGCTGGCAGGCGGGCGAGATCATGC
>JAPOLW010000548.1 GCA_029976905.1 bacterium
CTGCGTTCGGCCCCCCCCGGCGTGCCGGGCCGCCTGCGTTCGGCACCCCCCGGCGTGCCGGGCCGCTTGCGTTCGGCGGTCGGATCGACCGGTGCGACGAAGTTGCCGCGCCTGTTGCGCCGAGCGGCTGTTGCGCCGGGCGCCTGTTGCGCCGAGCGCCTGTTGCGCTCAGCGCATGTTGCGGAAGCAGGCGCGCACCTCGCCGACGAAGACCTCGGGTTGCTCGAAGGCGGCGAAGTGTCCACCGCGGTCGAGTTCGTTCCAGTAGACGAGGTTGGTGAAGCGCTTCTCGGCCCAGCGCCTCGAGGTGCGCATGATCTCTTTGGGGAAGATGCTGCACCCGCTGGGTACCGAAACGGCATCGAGATTCGGTTTGCCGAAGCTCTCCCAATACAGCCGCGCCGACGAGGCACCAGCGCCGGGCAGCCAATAGAGCATGACGTTGTCCAACAATTCGTCCCGCGTGAGGACGTTCTCCGGATGTCCGTTGCAGTCGGTCCACGACCAGAACTTCTCGAGGATCCAGGCGGCCTGACCAGCGGGGGAGTCGACCAGGCCGTAGCCCAGCGTTTGCGGTCGCGTGCTTTGCTGCTTGGAGTAGCCCGAGTCCCAGTCGTTGTAGTGTTGGAATCCGGCGAGTGCCGATTGTTCGAGCTCGGTGAGATCGTTCATGGTTTCGGGGTCGGGGCCGACCACCGGCATGTTGACGTGGATTCCCGCACAGTGTCCGGGATCCTGGATGCCGATCAGTGTCGTGACCATCGAGCCCCAGTCGCCGCCCTGTGCGACGTAACGCTCGTATCCCAGGCGGGCCATCAGTGTCGCCCAGGTGTCGGCGATCTTCTCGACGCCCCAGCCCGAGGCCGTGGGCTTGTCGGAGAAGCCGTAACCCGGCAGGGAGGGGCAGACGACGTGGAAGGCGTCGGCCGCGTCGCCGCCGTGGGCAGGCGGGTCGATCAGGGGGCCGATCACCTTGTGGAATTCGACGATGGACCCCGGCCATCCGTGCGTCATGACCAGGGGCAGGGCCTCAGCGTGCGGGGAGCGCAGGTGCAGGAAGTGAATCCCGAGGCCATCGATCGTCGTGCGGTACTGATCGAACTCGTTGAGCCGTGCCTCGCGCGCTCGCCAATCGTACTCGTCTGCCCAGTAGCGGCAGACATCCTGCGTGTAGGCGAGGGGAATCCCCTGGGTCCAGTCGGTGACGACCTCGCGGTCGGGCCAGCGCGTCGCCTGCAGCCGCCGACGGAGGTCGGCGAGTTCGTCGTCGGTTGCAGCGATGCGGAAGGGTACGATCTCTTCGGACATGGGAACTCCTCGTCTGGGGTTGGCGTTGGCCGAAAGCATGGCGTTCGCGCGACGGGCGAGCAAGCCGTGACGTCATTCGTCGGCCGTGCGGTCGTGCTATCGTGAGCGGGTGTCGCTCGGACGCTGGCTCATCGCGGCCGCCGGCCTGGTCGTCGGGTTTCTGCTCGTCGCGTGGTTTGCGGCTTCCCCGGACGAACCGGGGTACGCGACCGCCGCCGTCGAGCGCGGGCGACTGGTGGCCGAAGTGACCGCAACCGGTCGCGTCGAGCCTCGCCAGTCGGTGGAGGTCGGCACCTACGTCTCCGGCCCCATCCAGGCCGTCGATGTGGATTTCAACGACGAGGTCCGCCGCGGGCAGCGCCTGGCCAAGATCGATCCCCGGACCTTCGAAGGGCAGGTCGCGCACGCCCGGGCAGACCTCGCCCTGGCGGAAGCGGGGGTGCGGCGTGCCGCGGCGGCACTCGACCTCGAGACCTCGAAGCTCGCACGGTCTCGTTCTCTGGCCGGGACGGCGGTGGTCTCCTCCGAGGAGCTGGAGATTGCCCTGTCGAACCAGCGCCAGGCCGAGGCCGAGTTGGCCGTCGCGCAGGCAGAGGTGGAGCGGGCGCGGGCGGGTCTCGCCGAGGCCGAGGTGAACCTGGGCTATACCAACATCGTCTCGCCGATCGACGGCGTGGTCGTCCTGCGCAGCGTCGACGTCGGGCAGACCGTCGCGGCGACCTTCCAGACGCCGACGCTCTTCGTGATCGCCAACGATCTGCGTCGGATGCAGGTTCTCGCCTTCGTGAACGAGGCCGACATCGGCCGCGTGCGCCGCGGGCAGAACGCCACGTTTTCGGTCGATGCGTTTCCCGGGCGGCGCTTCGAGGCGCAGGTGCGGCAGGTGCGCCATGCATCGGAGCCTCCCGAGACGCCCGAGGCGGCGCCCAGCTTCGTCGTCACCTACGACGTGGTTCTCGATGTCGACAACTCCGAAGGCTCGTTGCGGCCGGGCATGACGGCAAACGTCCGCATCGTCGTGGCCGAGGAGGACGACGTCCTGCGGGTGCCCACCGCGGCGTTGCGTTTCCGCCCGCCCGGCGCGAAGGCGGGGCGCGTCTCGCTTCGTCCCGGCACGACCGGCCTCGTCCACCGCCTCGACGACGAAAGCCCACAGCCGGTCGAGGTCACCGTGGGACTTTCCGACGACACGACCACCGCCGTCGCCGGCGGCGACCTGGCGGCGGGGGACGAGGTGGTCACCCGCCTCGAGCGTGCCCGGCCCCCGGGCGGCTGGTCGCTCTACGGCCGGCGGCGTCGATGAGCGGCGCCGACCGGGTCGTCCGCGTCGTTGGCCTCGAGCGCGTCTACGGAGCAGGGGAGATCGCCGTGCACGCTCTGCGGGGGGTCGATCTCGAGATTGGCCCCGGCGAGTTTCTGGCGATCATGGGGCCGTCGGGATGCGGTAAATCGACTCTGCTCAATCTCCTCGGCTGTCTCGACCGCCCCACGCAGGGCAGCTACGAACTCGCCGGGCGGGACGTGAGCCGTCTGGACCGCGACGAACGGGCGGCGGTGCGCAACCGGACCCTCGGGTTCGTCTTTCAGAATTTCCATCTTCTGCCGCGCACCAGCGCTCTGGAAAACGTCGAGCTTCCCCTGGTCTACGGTCCGCTGCCCGCCGAGGAGCAACGGCGCCGGGCGCGCGCCGCGCTGGCCCGCGTTGGCCTGGCGGGCCGCGAGTGGAGCACGCCGAAGGAGCTCTCGGGTGGGCAGCAGCAGCGGGTTGCCATCGCCCGGGCCCTGGTGGCGGAGCCAGCGCT
>JAPOLW010000549.1 GCA_029976905.1 bacterium
CGATCCGCCCTGGCTGGAATGCGGACTTTTCAACACCGGGGGTGTCTCGCCTGGTCATCGGCGTGGGTGGCGCTCCCGGCGGCAGTCGGATCGGAAACCAGATGACCATCGCCGCCGGAACCGTGCGTCTCGACTGAGCGCGCGCGGCAATGACCGTGCGTCTCGACGGAGCCCGGGCCACGACGACCGTGCGTCTCGACGGAGCCCGGGCCACGACGACCGTGCGTCTCGACGGAGCCCGGGCCACGACCTCTGCCGCGGCGGGGTCGGGCAGTGGCTCCGCGCGATTCGTGGCACTTTTTCCGAACCACTGGGCGCCCGTAGGACCCGTTCAGGCGGCCCTGGCGACCGCGGAACAAATTCGCCGAAATTAAAGACGTCACTCGCGAAAAAAGTGACTTTACCACTCGACCGGGCGAGCTACCCTATGTGCATGCGTGTTTTTACGGGTGTTCGTTCGGCCAACCCTGGGATCCTCGCTCTCCTGCTGCTTTGCCTTCCTCTCGGTGTTGTCGCATGCGGGGGGTCGAGCGGCGGCGGCACGCCTGCGGCTCCAGTCGAGCCCGGCCCCGAGCCCGGCCCCGGTCCCGAGCCTGGCCCGGCGCCTGAAGACCCGAGCTGCGAGCAGGAATTCTCCTCGACCTACGACGCCGTTCAAACCCTCATCTTCGACAAGCACTGCGTTGGCTGTCACGGGAGCGACAATCCGTCGGGAGGTCTCGACCTCAGCCGCGGGGTCTCCCACGCCAACATCTTCCAACAGCCGTCCAAATCTTCGGACCTTCTGCTGGTTCGAGCCGGCTCGCGATCGGAAAGCCTGCTTTGGCAGAAACTCGCGGCCTGGACCGACGACTCCATCCGACTGGGCGGCGGAGGTCAAATGCCGCCGTCGGGTCCGCTCAGTGAGGCCGAAATGGCTGTCGTGCAGTTCTGGCTCTCCGGAGGAGCGCCGAGCGCGGAGGAAGGAACTCTGCAGGGGACCAGCGAGGTCATCTCCGGGTGCTTCCCAGCTCCCAACGCCATCCAGATCCGTCCCCTGGAGGCGCCCGCGGCGGGCGAGGGCGTCCAGATCAAGATGCCTCCCTTCCCGCTGCAACCTTCCTCCGAGGTGGAAGTCTGCTTCTGCAGCTATCGCGACATGCGAAGCGAGATTCCGGAAGAATACCAGACCCCGGATGGAAAATTCTTCGCCTATGACGCGAGTGAAATCCGCCAGACGTTCGCCAGCCACCACAACCTCATGTTTGCACCCGCCGATCGACTGCGGGGCGAAGACTTCGACCCGGAGGCTTTCTCCGACTGGGCCTGTGTCGGAGGTGATTTTGACGGATCTCCTTGCAGCCCGACTGGCAATGATTGTGGCGAGGGCTTGTGTGTAACGCCGATCGAGGACACGACGGCTTGCAGTGGATACGGGCCGGCGAACGGCAACATCACGAGTACCTTCGCGGGCACGCAGCAGCCGCAGTCCAAGACCGTTCTCTACCCGGGCGTCTTCCGCTACGCGCCGACGGAGACCGTGGTCTGCTGGAATTTGCACGCCTTCAACCTCACGACGGAGCCCATCGAGATGAACGGTCGTCTCAATTTCTACTTTGCGGACGACCGCCGCTACCGTTCCCGTTCCCAGAACACGAGCGGCACCTTCGCCATTCCACGTCTCGTCGCGGAGGGCGCGCCCGCCTATACCGAAGAGACCATGTGTTGGAGGGAGACGCTTCCCCGGTACGCGCGGGTCACCAGCTTCAGCTCGCATAACCACAAGCGAGGCAGGCGCGCCTGGTGGACGATGCCCGATGGGCAAACCGTCATCTACGAAAACCGGGTCTACAACGACCCGCCCGACATCTTCCTCGCAAATCCTATTCGGTTCGATTCCCCCGATCCGGCCGACCGCACGCTCGAATTCTGCATCACCTACAACAACGGCGTCGACGAGGACGGAAATCCCGATCCGGAGAAGGTGACGCGAGCCTCTCGAATCGCCTACGGACTTGGCGGGGCGGGAAATACGGGATTCGGTATGTGTGAACCCTATCGGTGCGTGAACGAAGGCGCCGACTTCTTCATCGACTGCGATGACGGGATCTTCAACAACCAGGCCGGAAACGACGCGGCTTGCGACACGTCGCCCGGCGCGGGAGACGGTTTCTGTGATGCGTGCGCGATCACCGGAGGCGTGACGACGGAATCCGAGATGGGACAGGGCAGCATCCGGTTCTTCGTCGTCAAGCCCGGGGAAGAGTAGGCGAACGACGCAGCACGGTGGGTCCGGGAGTGACGCGCGTCGCTCCCGGACCCCATTTGTCCGCCTCTCGTCGCGGCGCCCTCGCGGGCAGACTTTGCTGCCAGAAGCTGGTGTCGCCAGCCGCGCTGAGGGATGTGGGTTTGGTCACGGCTTCGCGCTCCAGTAGAATGCCCGCGTGTCCGGGATCGTCAAGCAGAGGGTGTCGGCCGAAATCGACGGGCAGGTCGTCGTCTTCCTCATCGGGATGCGGGTCAACCGTCCATGGAAGGTCCACAAATGGCTCCCGGTGGCCCTCGCCATGGGACGCATGTTGCGCGAGCTCGGGGCCGATCCCGGGGCAGGCCTGCTCGGCGTCGAGCGATTTGGTGGGTTGAGACGGGGAATCCTCGTGCAGTATTGGCGCAGCTTCGAGGCCCTCGAGGCCTTTGCCGTCGACAAGGCGCGCTCGCACGCCCCAGCCTGGGCGGCCTTCGATCGCGCGGTAGCGTCCAACGGCGACGTCGGTATCTGGCACGAGACCTATCGGGTGCGGCCAGGAGACTACGAGTGTGTCTACAACAACATGCCGCCATTCGGCCTGGCGCGAGCGACCCGGTGCGTGCCCGCGCGGGGTCGCCGGGAGTCGGCGCCCGGTCGTATGCAGGCCGCGGACGCGCATCGCATTGCCGACTAGGGCCCGCTCGGCTGGCACGCGCCACGCCGTCGGCCAGGCCCGACGGTCTGCGCCGCGTCGGCACGATGTGCCGACGAGACCGTCCGATGATTGTCTCGAACGACGTCCGGTCGCCCGGAAGTGGGTCACGGGTCGACCATGACGGGTGTGGCCGGCAGTGGGTGACGGGTCGACCATGACGGG
>JAPOLW010000054.1 GCA_029976905.1 bacterium
GGCGTCGGTGCCTGCTGGCAACTCCTGCTGCAGGGAGTTCCAGGTCTCGGTGCCCCTGCGGATGAGCCGGCGCGACGTCCCGACACCCCCGAGGTCGGTGAAGCTGAACGGGCCGATGAACGTGAGAAAGAACATGTCCCCGTATTGTGCGGTTCCCGGGGTGGAGGGGGTCTCCGCAATCAGGTTCCCCTCGCCGTCCCAGAAGCTCAACTGGATGCGCGCGCGTCCACGTTGGACGTTCTCGTGGTAGAAGCTCACGGAACCCGCGCCGAGGGTGCCCGGGAGGGGCACGCCGACGACGAAGTTGTCGATGTCGCTGCCTGCAAAGGTGACCAATGCTTCGACGACCGGGAGTTTCGCGTCGGGATCGGACGAGACCTTCGCGCCCGTCTCGATCAGGCGGCGGCGCAAAAGCGCTCGTGTCCAGCCGTCGTCGAGTGCGGCCGGTGACACGACCTCGATTTTCCATTGCCCATCGAGGACGCTTCGGTGAAGCGGGAGTTCTTCGATCGCTCGGTGGATGGCCGTCCGGGTGAGCTGTTGTTCGAGTGCCGTTCGTCCGTCCACCCGTGCGAGGGGGTTGAAGCAAGCCGAGACGAAGAGGGTCATCATTGCCAGAGCGATCCGCTTCATTTGGCAATACGTCTGGATCTGCCGGGCGGAAGTCAAGCCTCTCCGGCGGTGCTCGGGATGCCGTCGCGGTTCGGGGAGGTCCACCGGGTGCCACGGCGGACGCGCGCTGGCGGTGCCGGGGAGAGGGCCTCAGGGGAGAGGCGGTGTTTCGAGACCGTCGGGAAACATGCCGGGTTCTCCGGCCGCGATCTCCTCCGGATCGACGTCGAGTTGTTCGAGGGCGGCTTCCTCGCCCAATTCCTGGAGAGCGTCGCCGTACTCCAGTTCCGCTTCGAATTCGTCATCGAGGCTGTCTTCTTCCGCAAACTCCTCCTCGTCTTCGAACTCCTCGTCCGTGGCTGGTTCGCGGCTGGCGCCGTACCTCCGGGGCGACCCCGGCTTTGCATACGCCTGCCAGCGGGGTTTCGCAGTCCCGCCTGGGCCGGCCAGGGACGAGATCTCGCTCGGGGCAGCTGGGCTGCGCTGGGTTGGACTGAGGAGGACGATCCTTTCGATCGAGCCGTCGACGATGAGGCCGCTTGCGCCGCCGCGGTAGATGATGAGGTGGTTCGAATTGGCGAGCAACCTGCGCAGCGTCGTCTCGAGGGTCGCATCGCGAACCTCGAAGACGGAGAGGGGAGGTCGCTCGGCCCGCGAGTCCTGGACCGTGAAACCGGCGTGTTTGCCGATGGCGGTCAGAACCGCGGGGAGGGGCGTATCCTCGGCTTCCACCGTGAAGCCCGACTCCGACCTGGAGACCTCGAGGAAGGAAGAGGAAAGCTGGCCGGCGGCGGGGATCGGAGCCAGGGCGAGGCAGATCGTGGCGCAGATTGCACCTCCGAACAGTACCCGTTCTGCCACGGAAACGGTCATTGATTTTCTGCCGACGACCGGCGCGCTGGTCGCACGCTATCAGAATTGCCACCGTGCAGGGAAGAGGAACTAGGTCGCCTTCGGAGCCCGGCGCGCCGCCATCTGCCGCTCGATCCACCGGCGGTACATGGCCCGGGGGAGGGCGCCGGTGAGGAAGGCTTCGTTGCCCTCGAGGCGCGCCGCGGGAGCGCCGGTGATGCCGAGGCTCTGCGCCTCGGCATGGTCCTCGAGGACCTCCTGGAGGATCTCCGGTGTCTCAGACACGGCGAAGGCCTCGGCCGGGAGCCCCTGCTCCTCCCAGAGGGAGCCCAGGACTCGTTGGTCGCTGATGTCGCGGCTGTGGCCGAAGTAGGCCTCGAGCAGGGCATCGTGGATCCGATGGAAGGACGAGGCACCCAGGCGAGCGGCGGCCTTGGCGACGCGATGCGCGGGGATGCTGTGGGTGGGAGGCGTGGCGCCGCTCTTCCACGGGCGGAACGTCCCACTCTCCGCTTCGGCGCCGGGGCGGGTCCAGGATTGGGTGTAGGCCTGAAACTTCGCGGCGTCCCGCCGTCTCGGCTCGGGGCGCAGCAGGTAGGTGCGCCAGACGATTTCGAGGTCCTCGCCGAAGTCGTCCTCGAGGCCACGCAAGCGCACGCTGGCGTTGTAGCACCAGGGGCAGAGGTAATCGGAGTAGACGATCAGCCGGACGACGCTCACGTGATTGCGAGCCATGCCCGTTTCTGTTCTGTCATGCAAGGTTTGGCATGACGGGATCCTGGCAAAAGGCTGCGGCCATCGCGCTCGTTCTCGCCCTGGGGTGCGGAGGGGGAGACGGCGGTTCGGGACCGACGCAGTTCGGCCTCGCGCAGGGCAATGGACGTCTGGTGTCGGTGGGAGCCGATGGCTCGGTGTGGACGTCGGGGGACGGCGGCGCCTGGTCCGGTCAGGGGTCTTTTCTCGACGGTACGCTGCGCGCGGTGGCGTTCGGCGATGGACTCTTCGTCGCCGTCGGGACCGGAGGCGCGATTCTCAACTCCAGCGAAGGAGTGGAGTGGACCCGGGTGGACTCCCCCACCGAGGTCCTGCTTCGCGGCATTGCATACGGTGACGGCCGCTTCGTCGCCGTCGGCGAGCAGGGCGTCCTCCTCGTCTCCGATGATGGCCAATCGTGGGGCGGCGTTGCCAGCGGCACGGGCGACGACCTGATCGCTGCGACCTGGGCCGAAGGTCGCTTTGTCGTCGTGGGAAATGGCGGTCTCGTCCTGACGTCGACCGACGCATCGATGTGGTCCCGCCAGCAGGTTGGCGTCGAAGCCGACTTCCTGGCTGTGACCTATGGAGGCGGCGCCTACCTCGTCGTCGGTACGGGCGGTGGCGCGATCCGTTCCGAAGATGGTGAGAACTGGGTCGACGTGTCGATTCGCGACGTGCCGGATCTCAACACCGTGAGCTTCGCGCTCGGGATTTTCGTCGTTTTGGGCAAGGGCGCTACGGTATACACCTCTCCCGATGGCGAGCAGTTCCTGACGGGAGATACGCGGACCGACCAGACCTTCAACGCCCTCACCTTCTTTGGCAGCGCCTTCGTCGCCACCGGCAATGACGGAGCCTACCGCCAGTCCTTCGACGGCCGCACGTGGTTCGGCGGCGCCTTCTGAGCGTCGGCGATTTCGCCGGACTTCGGGGTTCGTACCCGATCCAACCGGACGACGGCCGGATCGGGAGTCCCGATCGCGGCCTGTCCGGGAAGCGGCCCGGAGAGAGGGGCGTTTGACCCAGCCGTCGCGTCCGCGGACAATGAGAGTCGAGGATGGGAGGCGCGGGGCGGCCCGGATGGGTGCCGTGCAGGCGCTCTTCCGTTGCCCGAGGTCCGATGTCCCAGACCGTCCTTCGCAACGCCGTCGTCTACGACGGGACTGGCGCCGAGCCACGGCAAGAGGACGTGGCGATCTCGGGCGACCGGATCCATCGCGTGGGCACGGTGGGGCGCGCCGAGGTGGAGATCGATGCGAGCGGACTGGCGGTCGCACCGGGCTTCATCGACGTCCACACGCACGACGATTTTGCCGCCGTCGTGCATCCCGACATGACCTTCAAACTCCGCGATGGAGTGACCACCTGTCTGGCGGGAAATTGCGGCATGGGGTGTGCTCCCTTCGCCGAGGCCTCGACCTTTGCCCGGATTTTCCACCCGCACGCAGCCCTGCCGGAGTGGACCGGCTACGCGGGCTACCTCGCCCACCTCGACGCGCATCCGCCGGGCACGAACATCGGCGTCCTGGTCGGCCATGGCACGCTGCGATTGGCTGCGATGGGATCGACGGCCGGTCCGCCCAGCGCGGCGCAGATGCGTCGAATGAAGGCGGACCTCACCGAGGGGCTCGAGGCGGGGGCGTTCGGGCTCTCCACCGGTCTCGTCTATGAGCCCGGTTGCTACGCGGAAGAGGACGAGATCGTGGAACTCGCCTCGATCCTACGGGGCACGGGTGGTGTCTATGCCTCGCACATGCGCGACGAGGGAACCGGCCTTCTCGCGTCGGTGGGTGAGACCATCGGCGTCGGAGAGCGCGCGGGCGTCCCGGTCCAGATCAGCCACCACAAAGCCTTCGGACGCGCGGCCTGGGGTCTGGTGGAACAATCCCTCCGTTTGATCGAAGAGGCACAGGCACGCGGTGTGGACGTGCATGCGGACCAATACCCGTACACCGCCGGCAGCACCGTGCTTTCGGCCGTTCTCGGGCGGACGCTCGGGTCGGGGGAGCCGCTTCGACTCGCGGACATCGTCATCGCCTCGACCGCCGCGCATGCCGATTGGGAGGGCGAATCGATTCCATCGCTCGCCGCCCGCCTGCGCGAAGAGCCGACCGCGTGCATCGCGCGCATTCTCGCCGAAGAACCTGACGCCACCGTGATCGTCCACAGCATGGACGAACGCGATGTCTCGAGAGTCCTGCGTCATCCCTCGACGATGATCGGGTCCGACGGCATCCCGACGCTCGAAGGCCGCCCGCATCCACGGTTGTTTGGATCCTTCTCACGCGTGCTGGGACGCTATGCTCGCGACCAGGGGCTGTTCTCGCTTGCCGAGGCGGTCCATCGCATGACCGGACTCCCGGCCGGGAAATTCGGCCTGGCCGGCCGGGGCGTCATCCGCGAAGGCGCCATCGCCGACCTGGTGGTCTTCGATCCGGCCCGGATCATCGACACGGGGACTTTCGAGGAGCCGCATTCCCACCCGCGGGGCATCGAGCACGTCTTCGTCGGTGGGGCGCTGGCCGTGCGCGCAGGCACGCCCACGGGTGTTCGTGCGGGACGTGCGCTGCGGCGGATTTCCTGAACGCGCCCCGGGTTCGTTCCGCAGAGGTCGATCGGGGCCAGCGTCGAGGCAGGGGGCGAGTCCTCTGCGCCCGGCCAGAGGACGTGTCTGCGCCGCTCCGGCCGATATGACGCAACGCGCGACCGGATTCTCCATGCCGGGGACGCCGCCATTCCGATCATTGCAGGAAGTTCACGAATGGCCTTTTCCCCGGTGCGGGGCGGCTGGTTCGAATCCCATCCGCGTGAGGACGCTCCCGGCAAGTCCAACCTGCGTTGCTTGATTCCCCCGGCTGGGTGTACTCACTGCGCTTGAGTTCATCGCCTCGCGCTCGCAGCGATCATAGTGGGCGCGGGAAGGATCGGAGTCTGAATGCGTCTTTCTGCCATCACCGTTGCCATGGTCGGGTTGCTCGTGGCGAGTCCCCTGACCGCCGGAGCACAGTCCGACGAGGCTCTTCTCGAAGCAGAAGAGGGACCTCCCGATTACACGGCGGGAGAGGAGGCGGGTACGCTCCCGATTCCCGCCGATGAGCCTCGGAGCTTCGACGAACCACCGCCGGACCTCGAGGTCGTGTCCCCGACCCGGAAGCGGGGGACCGGCATTTCCGTCGAGGAGCTGGTGGTCACCGCGCAAAGGCGCGCCGAGAACATCCAGGACGTACCGATCTCGATCACCGCGCTGACCAGTCAATTCATCGAGGACTCCGGTCTGACCAACGTCCTCGACATGTCGCAGTACGTCCCCAACGTGCAGATCAATGCGCTGACCGACTCTCGATCCACGGCGATTCGGATCCGGGGCATCGGGAGCGATAGCAACAACGCCGGAATCGACCCGAGCGTCGGCGTGTTCATCGATGGTGTCTACCAGGGGCGTTCGGGTGCGGCTTCGATCACCGACTTCGCCGACATCGAACGGATCGAGGTCCTGCGCGGACCGCAGGGGACGCTCTACGGAAAAAACACGGCGGCCGGCGCCATCAACGTCGTCAGCAAGAAGCCGGTTCTCGACGTCTGGGAAGGATTCATCGAGGGGCAGGTCGGCAACTACCAGAACCGCCAGATTCGCGGCGTGATCAACATTCCACTCCTCGAGGAGTTCGCTGCGCTTCGCCTCTCGGGGTACTACGTGGACCGGGGCGCTTTCGATCAGCTTCTCACCGGCGGTGGGGGCAACGACACGCAGCGCAACGGCGTTCGCCTGCGCGGGCTCTTCGATCTGACCGAGGATCTGGAGCTACAGCTCTGGGGAGATTGGGGTGCCCAATCCAATCGGTGTTGCGTCGCCGACATCCAGTCGTACGACGGCTTTCCAAACCTCGACGTCGTCTTCGGCGAAGGGCGCGCGTCGCAGCTTCCGGGAATCGGCAGCCTCGAGAAGGCGGTCGGTCGGCCGCTGCCCAGTATCGTCGACCCTTTTGATCGACTGGTGGACGCGAACGAAGAGGCGGTCAACGACGTGTCCATCTGGGGCGTCGCTGCAGAGATCAACTACGACATCGACGACTACGTGATCACCTGGCTGAACGCCTATCGCCAGTACCACAGCACCAGTGCCCTCGACGGGGACTTCTCGAGCTACGACGCGGTTCTGCAGTACACCGACGAGGACTTCGAGCAATTTTCGTCGGAGTTGCGGCTGACCTCTCCCTACGGCGAGGACTTCGAGTATGTCACCGGCCTGTACTTCTACTACCAGAGCGATACCACCGTCGGTCAGACCGGCATCGCGCGGGAGTATTTCCTCGCTTCACAGACGTTGCGCGATACCTTTCTCGCCCTGGGCCAGCCGGATGAGAAGGGCCGGATCTTCAACGTCGACACCAATGTCCACAAGACCAACAGCTACGCCTTGTTCGGCCAGGGCACCTACCACATCACCGAGCAATGGGATCTGACCGTTGGCTTGCGCGGCACCTACGAAGAGAAGACCCGCGTGGGTTCGCAGATCTCGGGCTTCAGCCTCTTCGATGCGGGGCCGTTCGGACCTGATCGGTTTGCCGACGAACGCTTCGCGGTTTTCAACGCCTCGCCGATGGGCGCGCTGCAATACTACCCGAACGACGACATCATGATGTTCGCGAAGGTCGCCCGTGGCTTCAAATCGGGCGGCTTCAATCAGCTCCGGACCCTGGGTGGACTCAATACGCGCTTCGACGACGAAAAAGCGACGGACGTCGAGGCGGGCATCCGGACCAGTTGGTTCGACCGCATGCTGACCTTCAACGCGACCTTCTTCTACACCTGGTACGACGATTTCCAGTCGCAGACGTTCGATGGCAATTCCTTCAACGTGACGAACGCGGGCAGTCTCATCAGCTCGGGCTTCGAGACCGAGGCCTTCTTCATGCCCCACCCGATGTTCCTGGCGGGCTTGTCCACCGGCTACAACTACGCCCGGTACAAGGACTTCGACAACGCGCCGTGCACGGCTGCACAGGGATTCGCCGAGCGGGTCGAGGCCGGGAATCTGGCCGCGCCGACGAATTGCGTGCAGGACCTGACGGATCGGCCTCTGGACAACGCGCCGCCATGGACGGTGTTCACCTTCGCCCAATTCACCGCACCCGTCGGCAACATGCCGTGGCTCGAGTGGCCGCTGCTCGGCTATCTGCGAGCCGAATATTCCTATCGGGACCAGACCTACCTCCAGCAGGACCTGGACGAGAATCTCAAGCAGCCGTCGGTCAACCTCGTGAACTTTCGTGCGGGTCTCCGAACCGAGGACGACCACTGGGAACTCGTTCTCTGGGCCTCGAACCTGCTCAACGAGAAGTACAACGTCGTGGGTTTCGACGTGCCGATCGTGAGCGGCTACTCGGTCATCAACGGACCACCACGGACCTACGGGGCGACGCTCCGCTACCGCTGGTTCTGAGGGCGAAGCGATGAGCAAGCGTCGTGTTCGCGCCCTGGCGGCCTTCACGGTCCTGATGGGAACGTGGGGCGCGCCGTCCCCGGTTCGCGCGGACGAAGGCGGTGTCTTGACGGTCGTCGCGAGCGGTTTCTCCTCGGAGAAGGGTGTGGTTCTCGTGCAGCTTTGCGACTCGCGCGAGGATTACGAGTCCGATGACGAGGGCTTTCGTGTGGCTCGCCTTCAGGCCAAGGACGGAAAGACCACCCACCGCTTCGAGGGGCTTCCCGACGGAACCTACGCCATCAAGATCTTCCACGACGAGAACGAGAACGACGAACTCGACATCGGATGGATGGGGCCGGAGGAGCGTTACGGTTTTTCCAACGACGCACGAGGTCTGATGGGTCCCCCCGATTGGGACGAGGCGCAGTTCGGGTTTGAGGGCCCCGAGCAGACGCTGAAGATCAAGGTCGAGTAGTCGAGCTTCAGGCCTGGGGCACGAACTCGTAGTACTCGACGGCGAGATCCTGGAAGGCTGGTTCGTGGGTCTCGCCGACCCTCGAGATGGCAAAGGTTCCGGGAATGGGACCCGCCAGTCCATCCACGCGCCGGCCGTCGTGCAGAGCCTCATATTGCTCGCGGCTCAGATCCAACGCTCCTTCGAGGGCCCGCGCGGCGCCGATGCGAATCGCGGCCTCCCGCCAATTCTCTGCCGCCTCGAGCGGCATGGCCTCCGCTGCGTCGCCGCTCCCGTACCCGACCGCGACCATGCCGTGTTGGTGCAATTCGATGCCGCGGGTGCAGGCATCCTCGAACCCGGCGGCGAGCCAGGCGGGGAGCGCTGCGGAGTAGAGGTTGCCAAGGTCGCGAACGACTTCGTCGCCGAGGCTCATCTTGGCGTCCAGAAGTTTCCGGAAGGCCGCTTTCTTGCGCAACAAGCTCGCCACGGCGCTGGTCGCGGCGTAGGGATTGGTCGGCCCGTCGCTCAGCAGGGTACCAAAGAGGTCGGGAGACGAGTCGGTCTCCCCGAGGACGTCTTCGTAGCGGACGCCGGCCTCGGCGCAGAGCTCGCGGAGTTCGTCGTGATGGTGATCGCCGCGCGCCAGCCCGCGGGCATACAGGAAGGACATCGCCTGCACCGGCATTTGCTGGTAGGGGCGGTGGAAGAAGAGGGCGCGGACGTCTTCGTAGTATCGCCCGGCCGAGACGTCGAGCCGCCGAAGCATCTCTTCGACTGCGTGGACGGTCCCATCGAGGTAGGAGAAGGTCGAGTAGGGACCACTGAACACCGGGAAGTCGGCGATGCGGTCCCCGCTGCGCGCATAGGGATCGCGCCAATGACGAGCAAAAGGCTTGCGGAAGTCCGGGCCGCGGTAGTCCGATGCGCTTCCCGATCGGTCGAGGTCGACAGTGAAGAGCTGCGGGTCGTCCTCCACCAGGAAGGCCACCGCGCCCGCTCCCTGCGTCTGCTCACCGGTGCTCCCGCGCGCGTATTCCGCGATGTCCGCGCACACCACGATCGCCTGTCGGCCGGTCCCGTCGGTGCGAAGGTACCGGATGGCTCCCTTGAGGGCGTAGATGCCGCCCAGGCAGGCATGCTTGAATTCGGGCACCTCGAGATGGCGCGAGAGCCGCGGGCGGCCGAGGCCCTCCAGGGCTCGGTCGACCATGCCGCGAACGATGACGGCACCGGCGGCATTGTCGGTGCTGGATTCGGTGCCGAGTCCGAGAAAGCCGACGCGGGAGGGGTCGATGTCATTCTGGACGATGAGGCGCAAAACCGCATTGGCCGCCATCGTGTAGACGTTCTCGTGCGGCCCCGGGACACGAAAGCTTTTACCGACCACGGCTTGCACCTTGTCCCAGGAGTTGTCGGTCCATCGACACCATTGTTCGAGATCCACCCGGAAGGGGGGGACGTAGAGGCTCATCGCGCTCACGCCTGGAAGGACCCCTTGGACACCTGTCGTTTCTCTCATTGCCATCGTTTGCGTCTCCTGAGTGGCCTGGGTGGGGATCGGGTAAATCGATCGCCCCTCAAGCCGAAGGTAACACGACCTCCCCGGCCCGCCAGCGAATCCGGGAACCTTCCGCGTCGGCGTGGCGGGCGCTCGGGGGCCTGTTTCTCGACGGGGCTCCGCTCGGGTCGTGCGCGCGAGCGAGGCCGCCGATCGCCCGCCACGTCGGCGCGGATGGGGCCGGGCCGGGGGAGGGTGCTGGACCGCGTCGGGCCGACGAAGAAGGGGACCTAGAAGTCGTCGGGCCGCAGCATTGCGTCGTGTCCACCGTCGACGAAGACGACCGACCCGCACATGAAGTCGGCGGCGGGACTCAGAAGGAACGTGATGACGTTGGCAAGCTGCCGTGGAACCCCGATCTGACCCGTGGGAACGCTCTCCCCGAAGCTCCGGATGGCGGCGCCGAGTTTCTCGTCGGCCATGACGTGCTCGGTGAGAGGGGTTCGGGTGATC
The DNA here is from genome assembly GCA_029976905.1 of bacterium. Taxonomy (GTDB): domain Bacteria; phylum Desulfobacterota; class Binatia; order UBA12015; family UBA12015; genus VGTG01. The sequence continues at coordinate 10,114 of JAPOLW010000054.1, forward strand.
CCGGGCGCCACGGCGTTCATCCGAACACCGTCTTTGGCATACGCCGTGGAGTGTCGGCGCATCCAGCGTGTCACGGCAAGTTTGGATCCCCCGTAGGCGTTCTGGCCGTCGCCGATCTCGTCCGCGCGCGCCGTTGCCGCCTCCTCATCGCCGGCCAGGCAGGCGTCGACGTAACGGGCGTCGCTTCCCATGGGCGCCGAATTCGACGAAAGCAGGACCATGCAGCCTCTCTTGCGCGCCACCAGGGGCTCGAGGGCTTCGACCAACTCGACGGTTCCGAAGTAGTTGATCCGGGTGATCTTCGAGGGGGGCGAGACCGACGGACCGACGCCAGCACACGGGATGAACCCCTCGAGGCCCTCAGGGGCCCGCTCGCGGATGGCGTCGATGGCCGTGCGACGACCCTCGGGCGTCGCGAGGTCGGCGAGGATGTCGGCGTCCTTGACGTCGACCACGATCACCTCGTGCCCGGCCTCGCGAAGTTGTTCCTTGACCGCGGCACCGATTCCCGTCGCTCCGCCCGTCATTGCGTACGTTCCCATCGAACCGTCTCCCTTCGATCCTTTGCCCCCGGGGTATAGCCGAAGTCGTTCGGCCGCGCCCAGCGGGCGATTCAATAGCTGCGCGGAAGGCCGAGAACGTGTTCGGCGATGTAGTTCAGAGCCATCTCCTGAGAGACGGGAGCGATTCGCATGAGCCGGGCTTCACGCCAATACCGCTCGACGTCGTATTCCCGGGCGTAGCCGAAGCCGCCAAACGTCTGCATGGCACGATCCGCCGCCCGGAAGCTGGCCTCGCCCGCCCGGTATTTGGCCATGTTGGTGAGGGCCCCCACGTCCGGCCTTCCGTGGTCGTAGGCCCAGGCGGCGCGTTGCCACATCAAGTCGGCTGCCTCCAATTCGGCGTGGGAATCCGCCAGGGGATGCGCGATGGCCTGGTTGCGGCCGATCGGACGATCGAAGACCACGCGTTCGCAGGCATACCGGGTCGCGCACTCGATGGCCCGCCGGCCGATGCCGACTGCCTCGGCCGCGATGACGATCCGTTCGGGATTGATGCCATCGAGGATGTGGTAGAAGCCGCGGCCGACCTCGCCGACGACGTCGTCGGCGGATACCGGCAGATCGTTGAGGAAGACCTCGTTCGAGTTCACGGCGTTGCGGCCGAGTTTTTCGATCTCACGGATCTCGACGTGGTTGGGATCCATGTCGGCGAGGAAGAGCGTCATGCCGTCGAACGGTCGTTTTCCCTCTTCGCGAGGTGCGGTGCGTGCGAGCAGCAGGATCTTTTGGGCTTGCTGCGCCTTGGTGTTCCACACCTTCTTTCCGTTCACGACCCAGTGGTCACCGACACGACGGGCGGTCGTACGGATCCGAGACGTGTCGGTGCCTGCGTCGTCCTCGGTGACGCCGAAGGAGACGTGCAATTCCCCCGTTGCCGTCGGCGGGAGGTACTTCCGCTTCATCTCTTCCGATCCATGGTGGATGACCGGTGCCATGCCGAAGATCGAGAGATGCAGGGTAGACGCGGCATTCATGGCACCGCCGGTCGACGCGACGGCGCGCAGGAGGGTTCCCGCCGCTTGCACGCCCAGGCCGACGCCTCCGTATTCCGGAGGGACCAGTACGCCGATCCAACCATTGCTGGCGAACGCCTCGTAGTACGCCCACGGGAATTCGTGCTGGCTGTCCCGGGTCCGCCAGTAGTCGTCGTCGAAGGCAGAGGCCAGCCTTCGTGCCTCCGCGTCGATTTCTTCGAGCGCCGGGTCGGGTTGAAAATCCATGGAAGAGGAGTAGCAGCGGTCGCCGGCTACTCACAGCGCAGGACGCCGTCGTCGTTGAAGAGTCCGCTCGGGCAACGACGCAGCGCGGCCGTGCGTCGCCAATGTCCGTCGCGCGTCCGGCATTCGCAGAGCAGGAGGAGCCCGTCCCAGGAGCACTCCCGGCAGCTTTCGTAGTACGTGCCCGGCGGTCCGCAATTGACGTGACAGGGCGTCTCGGTGATGTGGCGATGATAGTCGACGTGCATGGCATTCAAGCGGGCGAGGAGGTGGATCCCCGCCGCGGCGAGAGCGAAGCCGAGCAGAGGCCCGAAGAGCCGCGGGTTCTTCCGTCCCCAGATCACGAAGCCCCAGGCGCCCAGAAACGAGACGGAGAGCGCCGGGTAGGTGTAGGCGTCCCAGTCCGAATACTGCCCGAAAAGCGGATCGAGCAGGAGCAGGAAGGCGAAGTGGCCCGCCGCGATGACGCCAAGCAGAAGGATTCGGAGATCGATCTTCCATGCACGGCGCAGGAGCAAGGGGACGGTGAAGATCACACAGAGAAGCAGCCCGATTCCGTCGACGAGGAGCAAGAGGTGCGCCATTTCGCCGAGGTGTTCGCCGCTCAAGATGTAGTCCAGGGGCAGGAGGCAGCTCTCGGGCGACAATCCCCAGTGACAACTCGAGGCCTCGGCTGCTTCCCCGTACCAGGTCGCCCAGGCCAGTGGGCGCCCATATCCCGGGATCGTCGCTG
>JAPOLW010000550.1 GCA_029976905.1 bacterium
TCATAACTTCTCAATCTATCAACATCGAGAGTTTTACTAAACCAGTAATTGATTACATGAAAAAAAATAATATAGAGACATGGCACATTCTTTTTCCGGATAAAAAACTTGCTCCATCCTGAATTTCGTCGACCGGCAGGTCCTCGCCCTCGTCGCCGAGGATGTGAAGAGCGACATGGGTCTCACCGACGCTCAGCTCGGTTGGTTGCTCGGACCCGCCTTCGTCCTCTTCTACACCATCGCCGGCCTCCCCCTGGCGCGCCTCGCCGACCTGACGTCGCGGACGCGCGTCGTCGCGGTTGGGCTTGCCCTGTGGAGCGCGATGACGGCTCTCTGCGGAGCGGCGCAGACCTTCACGCATCTCCTCATCGCCCGCTTCGGCGTGGGCATCGGCGAGGCCGCCGGAACACCTCCTTCCCACTCCCTCATCTCCGACTACTTCCCGCCCGAGCGCCGGGCGACCGCTCTGGGCATCTACGGGTGGGGCATCTTCGTCGGAACCGGGTTCGGTTTCGCGCTCGGGGGCATTCTGCTCGAGGCCTTCGATTGGCGAACGGCCTTCTACGTCGCGGGTCTTGCCGGGCTGCCCGTTGCCCTGCTCCTCGGCCTCACCGTCCGCGAACCACCGCCCGGAGCCTCCGACGGCCTCGTGCAGGAGGACAACCCCGGAGTGCGCGAGGTGCTGCGAACGCTCTTCGCGCGCCCGTCCTTCCCGATGCTGATGGTGGCGGCCTCCTGCCAGGCATTTCTGGGCTACACCGTCCTTTCCTGGGGAGCGACCTACCTCCGTCGCGTCTTCGAGCTTTCAGGACGGGACGCGGGCATCTGGTTTGGCCTCGCGGCCGCCCTCGCCGGGGCCGTCGGCGCCACGCTCGGCGGCGTCCTCGCCGATCGTCTCGCCCGGCGTGATGCGCGCTGGTACGCCTGGCTCTCGGCGTTCAGCTCCCTTACAGCGCTGCCCTTCGCACTTGGTTTCGCCTGGGCGCCCAGCGCCCCTCTCGCGATCGCTGCGTTCGTTCCGTTCTATCTCCTGAACAACCTGTACGTGAGCTCGCTATGGACCCTCGTGCAGAACCTGGTGTCGCCGCGCATGCGATCCACCGCGGCCGCGACCCAACTGGCCATCCTCAACATCGTCGGCCTGGGGGCCGGACCGCTGGTCGCGGGATACGTGAGCCAGGTGCTGGAGCCAACCTACGGCGTCGAAGGCCTGCGCTTCGCCCTCGCCTTCGCGGCCCTGGTGGGTGCCTTCGCCGCCGTCTTCTTCCTGCTCGCCGGGCGCACCCTACGACGCGATCTCGCCCACGTGCGCGACGGGCTCTGAGCCCCGGGGCGACCCTTTGCACCCATCCTCCTGCCATGCGAAAGTCCCCCGGTCCTGCCAGGCGTAGCGGGCGGGACGCACGGAATCCGGTACGAATGTCGCAGCCCGAGATCGCTCTGCTCGTCTCGACCTACCAGCGCCCGGCCCACCTGGAACGTTGCCTCGCCTCGATCGCGCTGCAGGAAGACGTAGCGGACAAATTGGAAGTGATCGTCACCGACGATGGCTCGGAGGACGAAACCGCGTCGATCGTGGAGAGCTTCGCGCAACGTGCTCCGTTCCCGGTGCGCTTCACGACCCATCCGCACGTCGCCTTCCAGCTCTCCCGCTGCCGCAACGAGGGGGTTGCAGCGAGCACGGCGCCCTACCTCCTCTTTCTGGACGGCGACTGCATCCTTCCGCCCGACCACGTCCGCATCCACCTCCAGCGACGTTGCGAGAACACCGTGATGGCCGGGGCGTGTCTACGGTTGAGCGAAGAGGAGTCTGCGCAGATCACCGTAGAAAGCCTTCCTACAGGCGCTTTTACTCGCCTGGGCACGACGCGGGAGAAGCGATGGCTGGCCAAGCTGCGACGACAGGGCTGGTTCTACGAAGCGATACGCCATCCCACCAAGCCTCGCTTGTTCGGCAACAACATCGGCATCTGGAGGCATGATTACGAGCGCGTGAACGGGTACGACGAGCGCTTCGAAGGCTGGGGCTGCGAGGACGACGATCTGCGGCTCCGGCTCCGTCAGGCCGGCGTCCGGATTCGCTCCATCCTCGGTCAGACGTACACGTATCACCTCTGGCATCCCAACGTCTCGACCAATCCGACGCATTGGCGCCAGGGTCCGAACGTCGCCTATCTGCGACGGGCCGCGCGGCTCACCCAATGCCGCCAGGGTCTGGTCAAGCGGGGCATCGACGAGGTGCGCGTGCGCATTGCCAACCAGGCCGGCGCGAGCACCCCGCTCGAAGGTTTGCTGCCGCCCGACGTCCGGCCCAACGGGGAGCAGAACCCCGAGGTCGAGCTTCTGGTCCTACCCGGCGAAGGCGAATTCGGCCGCAACGCCGACGCCCGCCTTCTCGTCGTCCTCGACGACTGCCGGGAGGCTCGTCGGCGGGCGCGCGAGGCGCATCTCGTCCTCTCCGACCTGCCGGCGGGTCGTCTGCCCGAAGGGCAACAACTGCCGCTCGAGAGACTCGACTGGGTCCTGCGCGAATTCCTCTGACGACGGAGCAACACCGGACATCCCGGCCATCCGCTCCCGGGGAGGACACCCGCAAAGGTCTTCTCCGGCGAGGAAGACGCGGTGCACCCGGCTTCCTGCCGGAGCGTCGCGGCCCTGCTCAGACCGAAGACCCCGACGTCGCGGGTCTCCCGAGTATCTGCTGATCGTGCAGGCGGCGATACGCCCCGGCCGCCGCGATCAGTTCGGCGTGGGTCCCCGATTCCGTGATCCGGCCTCCGTCGACGACCGCGATCCGGTCGCAGCGGCGGATGGTCGCCAGACGGTGCGCGATGACCAGTGTCGTACGCCCTTCCATCAGGTGGTCGATCGCATCCTGGACCAGCCGCTCCGATTCGGAGTCCAATGCCGACGTCGCCTCGTCGAGAATCAGGATCGGCGCATTCTTGAGCAGGGCGCGGGCAATCGCAATCCGCTGCCGCTGCCCCCCCGATAGGGTGACGCCGAGTTCCCCGACCACCGTATCGTACCCCTCGGGCAACTCTGCGATGAAGTCGTGCGCGTGCGCCAATCGCGCCGCATACTCGA
>JAPOLW010000551.1 GCA_029976905.1 bacterium
ATCCAACGCGACGAGGTGCGTCGTCTGGGTGTCGTCGGAGACTGGGACAATCCCTATCTGACGCTGACGCCGGACTACGAGGCCCAGGAAATCCGGGAACTCGGAAACCTGGCGACGCGTGGGGCCCTCTACCGCAAGAAGAAGCCGGTCTATTGGTGCGCGTCCTGTGAGACCGCCCTGGCCGAGGCGGAGGTCGAGTACGAGGACAAGCGATCCTCGAGCATCTACGTCCGCTTCCCGGCCACCGACCCGGTCCGGGTGGAAGAAGCGATCGAAGGGGGCGGCCGCCTGCCGGAGGGGATCGACCCGTCGAAGGTCTCCCTGGTGGCGTGGACCACGACGCCATGGACCCTGCCGGCCAATCTCGCCCTCTCTCTCAATCCCGAGTTCGAGTACGTCGGCCTGCGTCTGGGAGATGCGGTCGTGGTCGTCGCCGAGGGATTGGCCGAGCCCTTTCTCGCGGCGTGCGGCCTGAGCGAGTCGGGAGAACGTCTTCGATTTTCGGCATCGCGGCTCGAGCACTCGCTCTGGAGGCACCCGTGGATCGCGCGCGAGGTGCCGGTGGTCCTCGGGGACCACGTGACCCTCGAGAGCGGAACGGGCGTGGTCCACACCGCACCGGGACACGGCCACGAGGACTACCTCGTCGGAACCCGGTACGACCTCGACGTCTATTGTCCGGTCGACGCGCGTGGTCGACTCAACGACGACGTTCCCGAGCTCGCCGGGCAGCGGGTCTGGGATGCGGATCCGCTCGTGATCGAGTTGCTCGAGCGCGCCGGCACGCTCGTGGGGAAGGCGCCGCTCGACCACAGCTACCCGCATTGCTGGCGTTGCAAGAAACCCCTCCTGTACCGGGCGACCGAGCAGTGGTTCGTCTCGATGGAGGAGGGGGACCTTCGCCGTCGCGCGCTCGAGGCCATCGATCGCGTGGAGTGGGTCCCGCCCTGGGGACGTGAGCGCATCTACGGAATGATCGAAGGACGACCCGACTGGTGCATCTCACGCCAGCGCGTCTGGGGCGTGCCGATCACGGCCTTCTATTGTGAGGCCTGCGAGGCCGTGCACTTCGACGACACCCTGGCGGCCCACGTCGCCGACATCGTCGAGCGAGAGGGCTCCGACGCGTGGTTCGCCCGCGCGGCTGCCGAACTGCTGCCGGCGGGGTACCGCTGTTCCTGTGGCGGCGAATCCTTCCGCAAGGAGCAGGACATCCTCGACGTCTGGTTCGATTCCGGGGTGAGTCACGCCGCCGTACTCGAACGTCGCCCGGGGCTGCACGCGCCGGCGGATCTCTATCTCGAAGGTTCGGATCAGCATCGGGGATGGTTTCACACCTCGCTGCTCACTGCGGTCGCCAATCGCGGCGACGCTCCCTACAAAGCGTGTCTGACGCACGGCTTCATCCTCGACGGAAAAGGGCGGAAGATGTCGAAGTCGGGCGGCAACGCGATGTTGCCGGACTCGATCATCAAGGACCTCGGTGCCGATGTGTTGCGCCTGTGGGCTGCGTCGGAGGACTACCGCAACGACGTGCGCATGTCGAAGGAGATCCTCAACCAACTCGTCGAGGCCTACCGTCGCTTGCGCAACACGGCGCGGTTCCTGCTCGGCAATCTCGGCGACTTCGAACCCGGGCGCGACGTGGTGGCGTACGAGGACATGCCGGACCTCGAGCGTTGGGCACTGGGGCGCCTGGCACGCGTCGAAGCCCGCGCCCGGGAGGCGTACGACGCCTACGAATTCCACACCGTCTTCCACCTGCTGAACAACTACTGCGCGGTCGACCTGAGCGCGCTCTACCTCGATGTGGTGAAGGACCGCTGCTATTGCGAACTCGTCGACGAGCCGGGTCGACGCGCCGCGCAGACCACCCTGTGGCATGTCGTCCGTGCACTGGCAGCCATGGCGGCGCCCATCCTTTCCTTTCTCGCCGAGGACGTCTGGGCAGCCATCCCCCGCGCGGACGACGATGGCGAGAGCGTCTTCCTGGCGGATTTTCCGATCCCGGACGAAGCCTGGTCCGACGAGGCGCTCGCCGCACGCTTCGACGTCCTTTTGCAGGTGCGATCGGCGGTGACCAAGGCGATCGAGTCGCTCCGACAGGACGGGAGGATCGGGCATTCCCTGGAAGCCCACGTCCGCCTCTCGGCCGAGGGAGACCTGGGCCGGCTGCTGCACGCCTACGAATTGCTGCTGCCGGAATTGTTCATCGTCTCTGCGGTCTCCGTCGACCCTGGCGCCTCGAACGCCACGGCGGTCGATGGACTTCGGGTCTCGGTCGAACGAGCTTCGGGCGAAAAATGCGAGCGATGTTGGATGTATCGTGAAGACGTCGGCGCCAGCACCGACTACCCGGGGGCGTGTGGTCGCTGCGCCGGAGTCCTCACCCGGTCTGGCTTCGAGGAGAGCGCGTGAGCTCCCCAATCAAGACGGCGGCGGCAGCGCCGCCGACCGCGGAGGCACCGGGAGGCCGTAAATACGTCCTGGTCCTCACGATCGCGCTCCTCATCGTCGTCTTCGATCAGATCACCAAGATCTGGGTCGATACCGGAATGCGGCTCTATCAGTCGATCCCGGTCCTCGACGGCTTCTTCAACCTGACCTACGTCCGCAATACGGGTGCGGCCTTCAGCATGTTTGCCGACATGCCGGAGACCTATCGGATCCCCTTCTTTGCGGCGGTCGCCGTCTTGGCGGGGGGCGCGATCCTCTATTTCGTTCGATCGACACCCGCCTCCGATCGGCTTGCCCTGATCGCCTGTGGTTTCGTTCTCGGTGGCGCGGCCGGGAACCTCATCGACCGCCTCGCCTATGGGTCGGTGATCGATTTCCTCGACGTCTATTACGGTGACTGGCATTGGCCGGCGTTCAACGTCGCCGACTCCTGCATCACCGTCGGCGTCGGCCTCCTCCTCTTGCAATCGGTCTTTACCCGCGACTGAGCCGGATCGGAGCGGCGACCGACGGGAGCACCTCTGCGGGCCCGCCGGTGCGGGGTCCGGGACCCTAAGGGCCGGGACCGTGCCGAGGCGTCATGTCGAGCGCGCGCTTGCTCCCGAAGGTGGCCTGAGCGATGTAGAGGC
>JAPOLW010000552.1 GCA_029976905.1 bacterium
CGAGGGCGACCCGGGTGTCGTAGCGCTCGTGCATGGCCGCGAGGCCGGTGCCCCGGCGGGGGCAGTCCTGCGGCGGCCGGACCTCGGGCATGCGGAGGGGTTGCAACGCCGGTCCGCCGCGGCTGCGCGCAAACGCGGCGGTGGCCAGCGCCTGGACGCGCCCGTCCTGCTCCAGACGTGCGGTGATGGAGGTCACACCCCGGCCAGCCCGTTCGATCTGGGTTGCGACGATCGCCGGACCTTCCGCGGGCGGCCGCAGATAGTGAACGGTGAGCGAGCGCAGCGTTCTCTCCTCGTCGGCGACCTCGGCCTGCATCGCGCGCACGAGAATGGCCGCGATGTATCCACCGTTTGGGCCGCGGACGATCCACCAACCGCGGTCGATACGAGCCTCGTAGATGCCCCCGGTGGTCTTCTTGACGTTCGTGTCGCGGTCGAAGCGGGACATCTGGCCTGGGTTGTTAGCCTAACCTCGAGTCTCATGCTCGCGCCCGCCCGAAGGCGTCCGGCGGGGACGAGGTCGTCGGGCGAGCGTCCCGGTGCGGCTAGGGTTTCGTCCAGGCGGTCAGAAGCTCGATGCGTTGGCCATCGGGGTCGAGGACGACGACGGCGTGGTCGGCGAGGCGGGTTTCCTCGAGGACCGATCCACCGAAGTCACGTACGCGGGCGAGAACGCGGTCGAGGTCGTCGACCAGGAGTGAGATGTGGGTCAGACCGGATTCGTTGAAGACGCGGGCGGGGCGCTCCTCCAGACCCGCGTCGACGAAGTGCAGGAGTTCGAGAACGAAGTCGTCCCGGCGCAGGTACACCGCGTGCAGCCCGACCGGAGGCGCAACGCCGAGCAATTGGGCGGTGCCCTCGTCGGGCGCCTCGAGACGACGTACTTCTTCGAAGCCGAAGACGCCGGTCCAGAAGCGGGCGGCCCGGTCGAGGTCGGCGACTGCATGACCGATGTGATTGACGTGGACCTCGCCGGGCATGGACTCTCTCCTCGTTGTGCGTTCAGGCGTTGCTTGCGGCCGCGGCTGGAGCACCGACCGTCTCGCCGAGACGTCTACCATGGCTGGCCCGGGTGCGGCGATGGTGGGGCTTCGCACGGGAGCGTGTCGAGCCGGGCGGTCCGGGTACGGTTGCGACTCCGGGGACGGGGGACCTGCCTTTCCTGGGAAAGGGAAGCCAGACCAGTTAGGCTCGCTCGCGTCCATGTCGTCCGAAAGCCCGCGTTCGACCGTTCTCGGCATCGCTTTGCGCGACCTCGGCCGCCTTACCGAGGTGGCGACGGCGGTCGCACGACACGGGTTCGGGGAGTTGCTCGCGGATACCCCGCTGGCGCGTCGGGTGTTCGGCGAGGGGGCGCCGCCCGAGCAGGAGGCGTCCCTGCGCAGCGAGACGGCTCCGGTGCGGCTGGCACGCTTGTTGGGCTCGCTCGGTCCCACCTTCATCAAGCTCGGTCAGATCCTCTCGACGCGTCGGGATCTTCTCCCCGAAGACTACATCGTCGCCCTCGAGACCCTACAGGACGAAGCGCCGGAACTTGCCTTCGAAGTCGTCCGGGATGCGGTGGAAACGGGTCTCGGGGCGCCGATGGACGAGAGCTTCCGGTCCTTCGAGGAGATACCCCTGGGGACGGCCTCGATCGCGCAATGCCACCGGGCCGTCACCCACTCCGGGGCCGCGGTCGTCGTGAAGGTGCAGCGGCCGGGCATCGAGGGGACGATGCGTGGGGATCTCGATCTCCTCTACCTCGGCGCGCAGATCCTCGAAGCGAGCATCGACGAAATGCAGCTCATGGGCATCACCGACGTCGTCGGGGAGTTCGAGAAAGCACTTCTGCAGGAACTCGATTTCCGGGAGGAGTTGAAGAGTCTTCTGGCGGCGCGGGGGTTTCTGGACCCCGAGCGGCCCCTTACGGTGCCGCGCCCCCATCCCGAACTCTCCACCCAGACGGTACTCACGATGGAACTCTTCGAGGGCCGACCTCTGCGGGAACTCGCGCCCGGCAGCGAGACTGCCCGGGCGGCCGTCGAAGAGATTCTGCGGGCCGCCTGCAAGCAGGTTTTCGTCGATGGCTTCTTTCACGGGGATCCGCATGCAGGCAACATCCTGGTGGACGACACGGGGCGTCCATGTCTGATCGATTTCGGCCTCGTCGGCCGTCTCGACGAGCAGCAACGACAAGATCTCGTGACCTTGATCGTGTCGATCCTGGCTGGAGATTCAGGGACCACCGCCCGGGTTCTCCTGCGCATGGGAACACCGACCCAGCGCGTCGACCTCGCCGCCCTCAAGCGGGAGATCGAGCGGATGCGGAACGAGTATCTCATGGTGTCCCATCTGTCGGACATCGACTCGGCCGGATTCGCCGAGGAATTTGCCGCCGCGGCGGGCCGCTTCCGGATCAAGCTGGCGCCGGAGTACTCCGTCCTGACCAAGGCTGCGGCGACTCTCGAAGGTGTGGTCCGCAACCTTCATCCCGAGGTCGATCTGATCGCGGTCTCCCGTCCGTACGTCGAGCAGGTCGTGGCGCAGCAATTCTCCCCGGCGTCGGTGCTCCAGGGCCTCGCCTCCGATTTCGGCGACCTCGGCTCGATCGCGCAGCGACTCCCCGCGCAACTCGACCAGATCCTGCATGACGTCGAGACCGGCAGTCTGCAGATTCGTGCCGTGACCCCCGAACTCGACGAGATCCCCGGCCTTCTGCATCAACTGGCCTCCCGCCTTACGCTGGGCCTCTTCGCGTCGTCGCTTTCGCTCGCGGCGTCGATTCTCGTCGCTGCCGGCGCGCCGGGGCTTGCCGTGCTTTGCGGCCTGGTCGCCGCCGGCTCGTGGACGGCCCTGTTCTGGTGGCACCTGGTCGGCCGCGGCAAGCCGCTCCGACTGGCTCCGCTGCTCCGGTTTTTCCGGCGCTAGGGCGCTCCGGCTCGCTCCGCTGTGCCGGATCTTCCGGAGCCACGGCGCTTCGGCGATGGAGTCGGCGAAGACGACCCCGGCGTGCCGCGCGGCGTGTGCCGGCCTGCGCTCAGGGCAACCCGTAGAGGGTGCGGCAATTCTCGGAGGTGACCAGGCGCACGGTCTC
>JAPOLW010000553.1 GCA_029976905.1 bacterium
AGGGTCACCGAGGCGCTGGGGTCCTTGACTTCGCCCATCCCGGTGCTGGAGAGGAACGCGCGGACGCTGGCGGTGATCCACCAGTCCTCGGTGCGGACCCCACCGGGCAGCGCCCAGGCGTTGTAGACCTCCTCGGCGGTGCTCAAGCTCATCGACTGCAGCACCGCGAGGTCGATCTGGGCGAGCTGCAGGATCTTGATCGCCTGCTTGACCGGGCTCGACGACTTGGCGACGGCCATCGGGACCGCCGACTGCGGTTGCGAGGGTTTTCGGTCGGGCTTCTCGCGTTTCTTGAGCTCGGTCTTCTCGTCCCGCGCCAGGCGCACGAAATCGAACACCGTCCGCTCACGCTTTTCGGCAAGGCCGCCCGCCCCCCGGGCCACGAGGGACTGCATGATCGTGAAGAGCCCGAATGTGATCAGCAGCGCGACGCTCGCCGATACGGCATAGCGCGGAATCATTGCGCACCCGGGTCGGCGGCCAGCGATACGTTCTGCACCCCAGCCGCCTTGGCCGCGTCGAGCACCTGCACGAGAAGGCCATTCTTGGAGTTCTTGTCGGCCTGGATGACGACCGCGCCCTGCGGATTCTCGGCGTGGAGCCTCTCGATGTTCGCGCGAACGGCGCGGACGTCGATGACACGCTTGTCCATCCAGATCTGACCGTTGTCCGTAATGGCGATGAAGAGGTTGGCGGACTCCTTGGGCTCGGCCGTGGACGCCTGCTGACGATTCACCTCGACACCCGCCTCCTTCACGAAGGAGGCCGTGACGATGAAGAAGATCAACATGATGAAGACGACGTCGAGCATCGGCGTCATGTTCACCTCGGTCTCTTCTTCGTTGCTGATTCTTTGCTTTCTCATGTCGTTACTTCCTCGGGGGAGAGCTGGTCGGCCACCTGCTCGACCTCCGTTCGCACGCGGCGCTCGAGAGCGACACTCGGGATGTAGCCCGAAATCGCCGCCACCATCCCCGCCATGGTCGGGATCGTCGCCTTCGACACACCCGAGGCCATCGCGCGTGGATTTCCACTGCCAGCCTCGGCCATGACGTCGAAGACCTCGATCATCCCCGTGACCGTGCCGAGAAGACCCAGCAACGGACACAGCGCAACCAGTGTCTTGATCATCGGGACGTTCCGATTCGCATCAATCGAGACCCGCGAGATCAGCCCCTGACGGATCTGATGCGCGTACCAGGACGAGTGCTCGGAACGTTCCTTCCAGGCATCGAGCACTTGCGAAACCTCCTGCTGATGCGCAGTCCGGAAGTACCAGTAGCGCTCGAGGATGAGCAGCCACATCAAAAACGTCGTCAGGAGAATCACGATCAAGACGTTTCCCCCGAGATCGAGGAAGTCCTGGTTCGCGACCCAGAGATCAGCCAGCTGCCGCACCGGCTCCTCCGTGCAGACGCTCGGCGTGCGCGGCGACGACCCCAGCGCTCTGTTGTTCGAGCACCTGGATCAAGGATTTGCTGCGTCCCGCGACCACACTATGGAGGAGCAGGAGCGGAATGGCCATGACGAGACCGAGCACGGTCGTGACCAGCGCCGTCGAAATACCGCCGGCCATCAGCTTCGGATCGCCCGTGCCGAACAGGGTGATCGCCTGGAAGGTCGCGATCATGCCGGTGACGGTACCGAGCAGTCCGAGCAGAGGCGCCACCGCGGAGAGCACCTTGATCATGGTGGTGCCCCGCTCGAGCGCTGGCACCTCCTTGAGGATGGCCTCGTCGAGCTTCAGTTCGAGCGTTTCCACGTCGGCGTTGGGGTTGCCCTCGTAAACCGCCAGGATGCGGCCCAGTGGGTTGCCCGGGTCGGCTTGCTGCTGACCGATCTGCGCCTTGATCTTGCGGCCGACGATCCCCAGGGAGACCAGCCGTTCGGCGACGAGCGCGAGGCCCACGATGCCCAGACCGATGATGACGTAACCGACCAGACCACCCTGCTGCAGACGCTCACCCAGGCTTGGTGTCCGGATGAGAAGCGACAGGATGGTGCCCCGGGATGGATCGAGCGAAAACCCACCGATTCCATCGGTGGTGCCCTCGAAGCTCGCGACCGTGCTGAGATGGCGGTCGGCCGGTTGCCGGGCCAACTCCGTCAGCTTTCCGGTCTCCGGCAGATACTGTAGGTAGCGTCCGTTTGCGACGACGTTGAATGGCCCGACGCGCACCACCTCGGCGTTGACGTCGTCGCCATCGACCGACACCACCGAGGCCGGGAAACGGGCGACCTTCCCCGATTCGGTCATCTCTTCCTGGAGGGTGAACCAAAGCTCTTCGAGTTCTTCGACCGTCGGCAGCTCCTTGCTCTCGGCGAGCTTGTCGAGTTTTTCGGCACGGCCCGGAAGCTGCGCGCTCACGAGCGACCCCTCGAGGAAGCCGCGCGTATCCCCCGCGACCTGCCGCACGACTCCGAAGAGTTCGCCGAGGGTTCCGAGACGGTTGCGCAGGGTCTCCTGCAACTCGGGAATCTCGTTCTCGTTCTCCTCGAAGACCGCCTCGAGCTCTTCACTCCGGGCGACCGCCGCGTCGCGCTGAACCCGCGCGTCGTTCAGAAGCTGGGCTTGCTGGGCCTTCTTCTGGCGAAATTCGGCTTCGCGCGCCGCGTTCTGCTCACGCTCGCGGGCGCGTTGCCCACGCACCTGACGAAGGAGTTGATCGAGGCTTTTGGCCTTGGGCTCCTGCGCGTCGGCGACAAAGCCTCCGCCCGCGAGCACCACCGCGGCCGCGACAAAACAGATCAGCCTTTTCATCCCTTCACCTCCCCATCGGTGGCAGCGGGAACCGGCACCGTGATGAGATCCGGTGCCGACTGCTTGCGAGCCATGCGGAGGCCCGCCTGAATCGCGTTTCGGTATGAGTCATCGAGAGGCACCCAGGCGCCAGCGTCCGGATCCCACATCCCGGAACGTTGGCCGTCGAGCGTCTGGTACATCAACGCCAGGCGGCCGATGCGCAGGAAGTCGACCGAGATCTCCTTGCCGTCGACGTCGGCCGGGGCTTCGAGCACTGCGTTGGCCTCGAACAGCACGCCTCCGGCCATCGGCGCGTCGCGCGTCTCGGTGGTC
>JAPOLW010000554.1 GCA_029976905.1 bacterium
GAGAGAGCAAATTCGCCCGCGAGGCCGCGGCCCAGGCCGACGCGACCCACGCCCGCCGCCGCAGGCGCGTCGATGGCGTCGCCTCCCTCCCGACCCACGGCGCGCGAAGCTCAACGGGGACGGGGTTGCAGCCGGGGTGGATTCTCCCGAAAGGCCGCCGCGTCGAAACGACGGGCCTCGAGGGCGTCTCGATCCCGCCGGGCGCGCTCACGCAGGGCAGCGAGATGCACGTCGCCGCATTCCTCGGGGAGATCGTCGACCTTCTCGAGGCCCAGCCGCAACATGCGCGCCGCGCCCGTCCAGAGCTCCTGCGTGATCTTGTGGTAGCCGACCGAAATCTGGATCAGCCCGAGAAAGAGGTTCCATTGCTCGTCGGGAACCTCGTCGAGGGCTTCTTCGAGGCATTCGTGGGCCTCGAAGTAGAGCCCGCGGTTGAACTCGCGGGCGGCATCGATGACCGCCTTGCGCGGCGTCACGCGGACCATGGTCGAGACTCGAACGCGGCTCCCGGGGTTGCAAGCCCTGCGTGGAGAGTCCGCCGACCGCAGGCGCCCACGGCGCATTGCGCAAGTGGGGGCTGTCGGCCACGATGCCTGCGGGTCGGCATCCGACCGAGGGAGAGGACGAAGACATGGAAAACGTTCGCTTCGAGACCGACGGGCCCGTCGCCATCGTCACGATCGATCGCCCGGCCGTACGCAACGCCGTGGACGGTCCGACGGCCGAGGCGTTGGCGGCGGCCTTTCGCCGCTTCGAGGCCGATCCGGACAGATCGGTTGCGGTGCTGACCGGTGCCGACGGCGTCTTCTGCGCCGGCGCCGACCTCAAGGCCGTCTCGCAGGGCCGCGGGAATGCCGTCCGGGAGGACGGGGACGGCCCCATGGGTCCCTCCCGACTTCTCCTTTCCAAGCCGGTTCTCGCCGCGGTCGAGGGGTTCGCCGTCGCGGGCGGACTGGAGTTGGCTCTCTGGTGCGATCTGCGCGTCGCCGCAGAGGACGCCGTCTTCGGCGTCTTCTGCCGACGCTGGGGCGTACCCCTGGTCGATGGCGGTACCGTGCGCCTCACGCGCATGATCGGCCACAGCCACGCCCTGGACCTGATCCTGACCGGGCGCGGTGTTTCCGGCGAGGAAGCGCAGCGCATGGGACTCGCCAACCGCCTGGTCCCCGCCGGTCGGGCTCTGCCCGAGGCCATCGATCTCGCGCACCGGATCGCGGCCTTTCCCCAGGTTTGCCTGCGCCACGATCGACTGTCCTCCTACCAGCAATGGACCCTCGACCTCGAAGAAGCCTTGCGCAACGAAACCCGCCTCGGCCTCGAGGTCTTGCGCTCGGGCGAATCTCTGGCGGGCGCATCGCGCTTTGCCCGCGGCGCGGGCCGGCATGGCCGCGTCGAATAGAGTCGGCGGGACGCCTCAATCCTCGTGATCGTGCAGGGCCGCGTGCTCGACGGGGTTGGTCGGTCGGGTGTCGCTGCCGGCGCCCACCCCAAGCCGGATCTCGGCGAGGTCTTTCACGTTCGCACAACGGTCGATTTCGGCATTGGCGCACGCCGCGCTCCCGGGGATGAAGAAGCGGTAGGGCCCACCGCGAGCTTCGGGGAGCACGCCGGAGCCATCCCGGTAGGCGACCACGGCCTCGTCCAGCGCGGCGAGAGGCACACTCGCCGAGAAGTGCCCATCCCCGGAGGTCAAGGTCGCGTGCGTGGCGGCGGAGCGGGGGCGGGCGCGACCGAGAATCGACGCAAAGCGCACCGCACCCCCCTCGCGCCCCGGCACGACCGTGGTCAGGTCGGGGATCTGGCCATCGAGTCCGGCCAGATCCTCGAAGTCGAGTTCCAACTCGGCTTCGACCTCTCCTTCGACGCGCAGACTCTTCATGGCAAACCTCCTCGTGGCCCCGGCAGCTCGAGGACCGCTGGATAGCAGACCCCCAGCCCGGCAACGAATCGGGGATCCGGCCGCGGCACCGGCCCGCCAGGCGGCTTGGTGAGCCCGTCGACTGCGCGCAACGGCCCCGGAAGATCCCGGTCCACCGGCCGCGAGCCCACTCTGGCCGTGCCCCGCCGCCGTGATATACCGCCCGCATGGCTCGTGTGATCAAGCTCGGCGTCAAGCGCCCCGTGACCCGCCCTCTCCTGCCGGACCCGGAACCGCGGGAGGAGAAGTACACCTTCATCTCGGTCGACGATCACCTCATGGAGCCCCCCCACACGTTCGAGGAGCGGATGCCGAAGAAATACGAGGCCCTCGCTCCTCACATCGTCGAGACCGAGGAGGGACACCAGGTCTGGGTGTACGAAGACACGCCCTACTTTCAGGTGGGCTTCATGTGCGTCGCCGGACGGCCCAGCGAAGACCACCGGGTCGAACCCGCACGCTTCGACGAGGTACGCCCGGGCTGCTGGAACATCCACGAGCGCATCAAGGACATGGACCTCGCCGGGACGTGGGCGTCGGTGAACTTTCCGTCGGGCGTCACCGGCTTCGGTGGCACCCTCTTCAGCGAGTCCAAGGACCAGGAACTGGGCCTCGCCTGCACCCGCGCCTGGAACGATTGGTTGTTCGAGGAGTGGCACGGCTCCTACCCCGAACGGATCGTGCCTCTGGGGATCACCTTCCTTTCCGACCCCGAGAAGGGGGCCGAGGAGATCCGTCGCAATGCCAAGCGCGGATTCACCGCCGTGACCATGCCCGAACAGCCGCACCGCAACGGGCTGCCCTCGATCTTCCAGGACTACTGGGAACCGATCATCCGCGCCTGCGCGGAGACCGAAACCGTTCTCAACCTCCACGTCGGTTCCTCGGGCTTCGCCTCGATGCCCGAGGGAGCCCCGATGATCGAACTCGGAGCGACGCAATTCGGGCCGATGGCGCTGGGTTCGTGCGCCGAATGGGTCTGGAGCGGCTGGCCGGCGAAATACCCGGAGCTCAAGATCGCGATGTCCGAAGGCGGCATCGGGTGGGTGGCCACCTTGATGGACCGCCTCGACAACATCATGGCACGCTCGGGCTACGGCGCCGGGTGGCCCGACAAGCGAAATTCTCCCTCCGACGTCCTGCGCCGCAACTTCT
>JAPOLW010000555.1 GCA_029976905.1 bacterium
CGCTCCGAGCGCCGATCCGGGTCCAGGGCCGACGCGGCTCACAGCGCTGATGGGTTTCAGCGCTGACGTTGAGGCTTCACGCGCGGGGTGAGGCGATAGACTCGATGGCTTGAGGGGCGCGGCCGCGGGGCCTCTTGCTGCTCGGGGTGGGTGGCGAGCAGCCGCTCGCGGAGGGATTCCGGGTCCAGCGAGAGAGACTCGCAGATGTTGTTGAAGGAAAAAGGCCATTCCCAATCGGCGGATCGGATCCACTTCTCGGCCTGGCGGGCCATCAGCCGGGGACGCACCCGCGGGCTACCGAGGTACTCCTGGTAGCAGCGGATACCGTCTTCGAGGACGGCGAGCATGAGGGCCCGCTCGCCCGAGACCTTCTCCGTCGCAAGGTTCTTATCGTAGAATTGCTCGGGAAGGATGACGTCCGGCCCGAAAGTCGAGGGCTCCCGGGGCGCCGAGACCGATCCCTGGGCTACCGGAGCCGGACCGGCCCCGAGGGCGCCGTAGGCCATGGCGGTCGTATCTTCTGCGAGTGAAGAACTATGCGAGGATTTCATGGAATCGAACCTTTCCCCGGAGCGATCAGCGCCGGCGATTTCCTACGAGAAGGAGCCCGAAAGCGAATCCAAGGAGAACGGCGCTACACAGGGTCGCGGTTGGGTCGGTCAGGACGATCATTGAAGGTTTTCCTCTCTCGGTACGTCTTTGTCTGGAGTGGCACGTTTGCCCGATGACGGGTTGCAGCCAGTGGAACTGCAAGCAGCGTGCCCCGGTCCGAATCAAGAAAACCCTGATTTGATTGAATTTTTTCGGGATGGGACTGCATCTGAACCTTGCAGGATTGCAATGGTTCGCAGATGCGTTGCCCTGATGCGATAGTTCGAGAGGCCCGCGTGCGTTCGGGCGGGCCGTTTTCGCCTGGCCCTTGCCCGCGGCAGGTAAAGCCAGTACACCCTCCCTGGTCGGGGCGTGGCGCAGCCTGGTAGCGCACCTGCTTGGGGTGCAGGGGGTCGCCAGTTCAAATCTGGCCGTCCCGATTTCCGTCCACCCGGCCCCGGTTCCCGGTGGACCGGGGCGGAGCGGACCGCAGGTCCGGCGCGGAAGTTGCGGCCGATCGCTTGCCACCAGCCCGCAGGGTCTGGTAGCCGGTGGAACGGTTCGAGGGGAGGGGATGTGGCGGTGATGTTCGACCACGCGCGCCGTCGGATGGTGGAGGACCAGATCGCGGCGCGTGGCGTACGGGATGCGCGCGTTCTACGCGCGATGGCGTCCGTGCCACGTCACGAGTTCGTCGAGGAGGCTCTTCAACATCGCGCCTACTCGGACTGCTCGCTGCCCATCGGGTACGGTCAGACGATTTCGCACCCTCTAACGGTCGGGCTCATGACCGAGGCGCTGGAGCTTACGGGCGGGGAGCGCGTCCTCGAGATCGGGACAGGCTCTGGATACCAGACGGCGGTTCTCGCGGCGCTGTGCGCCAACGTCTTCACCGTCGAGCGGTTGGCGCCGCTGGCCATGCGGACCCGCAAGATTCTGGACCAGCAGGGGCTCTACAACGTCGCCCTCCAGATTGGCGACGGCACCATCGGTTGGAAGGCCGAGGCACCGTTCGATGCCATCGTGGTGACCGCGGGCGGCCCCGAGCTTCCCCGCCCCTTGTTGTCGCAGTTGCGCCACGGCGGGCGGCTTGTCGTTCCCGTTGGCGACGGGGAGAGCCAATCGCTGGTCCGGCTCCGCATCGGCGCGTCCGGCATCGAGGAAGAAGTCATCGCGGACTGCCGTTTCGTCAAGCTGCTCGGGCGGTTCGGGTTCGCGCAGTAGGAAGCGGGAAGGGGACGTGGGATGGACCTGCGTCCCCGGAGGTGGTGCCGTGTGGGTGGAACGGAGGATGGGGCTCGAAACGTGTCGCCGCGTAGCGCGTGGTGCGATGGTGCTGGCGGGCTGCCTGGTCTTCGCGTGCAGCGCGACGATTCGACGGCCCGCCGACGGAGAGCCTGTACCCGAAGGACATTTTCATTGGCCGGCCGACGGGCGCATCAGCTCGTTGTTCGGGCCGCGTGGTAACGCCAATCACGATGGAATCGACATTGCCGCTGCGGAAGGAACTCCAGTCCACTGCGCCGCTCAGGGCGTCGTCCTCTACAGCGGAGTTCTTCGGGGATACGGGCGCACGGTGATCGTCGGTCACGGGTATGGCCTGAGTTCGGTCTACGCCCACAACCGGGAAGTCTTCGTGCGAACGGGGGCTCGTGTTCGTCGCGGGAGTGTGATTGCTTCGGTCGGAAGCACCGGTCGGGTGACCGGGCCGAATCTACACTTCGAGATCCGACGCGAGAACGTCGCTCTCGATCCATTGCAATATCTGCCGAGTCGCGCTCCGGCCGTCATCGCCGGCAAGCGACCGCTCACGATGGGAGGTTGAAATTGTCCGATTACCTCAAGGAGCTGATCCGGGATGTCCCCGATTTTCCGAAGCCGGGCATTGTCTTCAAGGACATCACCCCGCTGCTCACCGATCCCCGCGGCCTCAACGAAGCGGTCCAGGCGATGGCGGATCCCTTCGTCGGCAAGGTCGATACGGTTTTGGGCATCGAATCGCGCGGCTTCATCTTTGGCGCGCCGGTTGCGATTGCCCTGGGCGTCGGTCTCGCTCTGGTCCGGAAGCCCGGCAAGCTGCCTTCGGATACCGCGGAGAAGACCTACGATCTCGAATACGGCACCGATACGCTCGAAATCCACACCGATGCGATACCGAAAGGAGGGCGCGTTCTGATGATCGACGACCTCCTGGCTACCGGCGGCACGGCTGCGGCGGCGGTCGATCTCGTCCATGGGCTGGGGGCGGAGGTCGTGGGGGCCTCGTTTCTGATCGAGCTGGGCTTTCTGCCCGGCCGCGGCAAGGTGGAGCCGGTTCCCGTCCACTCGGTGATCCGGTACGAGTAGAGAGTCATGAACAAGCCGATCAAATCGACCTTCAAGCAAATGATGAACGAAGTGGTTGCCTACGGCAGCTGCTGCGAGTGCGGCAGCTGCGTGCTGGTCTGCCCCAACAACGTCATCGA
>JAPOLW010000556.1 GCA_029976905.1 bacterium
GTCGCTTGCGCCGTTCGCGTACTCATACTCGTACGGCTCGTCGTCGTCGTCCTCCTCGTCCTCCTCCTCAATGATGTCGTCGCCGAGCGCCGGTGGCCCCCGCCCCCGCGGCGGCCGCACGGCTCGCCGGCGCATCGCCCGGGGTCTGGCGCTCCTTGGCAAGCGCGGGCAGGGCCTCGGCGTAGGTCGCCGCCAGAGCCTCGATGGCCGGGCCGGCATCCCCCACCCCGGCCGCGAGCCCCTCGACGCGCTCGCGCACCGCCCGCAGCCGCGCCTGCTGCCGCTCGGCGGCGCTCTGCCTCTCCTCGTTCTCCGCCCGCAGGACCGCGAGGCGCTCCCGAACATGGCGGCAGAGGAGAGCGACATGCGCACCGAAGACCTCACCGGTGATGCGATTGGACGTCTCGGCGAAGAAGAGGTCGATTCGCTTGCGAATCGCCTCGCTCAGAGCGACGCGACCGGCACCCAACCGACGTTGCTTGACGACGCGCGCGATGGGTCGCGTCGGCGCATCCTCGGGACCGAAGACACGGCGACGCACCGCCGCCTGGCCGCGAAGCAGAAGCCAGTCGAGCAGGCGGCGGCGCACCGGAATCAATCGCGTCGGGATGCGGGTCGCCACCGAGTGCCGCTCGGCAGGCGTGCGCACGGTGCCGTCGAGCTGCCGCGCGATGGCCGCGACCGAGAGCCCCACCCGCTCGAGATCGGCATTGGCCTCCCGCCGGACCAGGGCGCTTGCGACGTCGCTCGACAGAACCGTCAGGGACACCTCGCGAGCCCGTTCGATCACCGCAGCGCGCGATCCGGCGAGAACCCCCTCGATGTCGTCCTGCAAGAGGGAGGCGAAGCTCGCATCCCCATCGTACCATCGCGCCAGAGCAGACTCGGAGGCCTCCGCGGCGGCGCGGCGCAACTCCCCCGCCTGCTCGCGGGCGATCCGGACCACGTCTTCGCGCAGCCGCGCAAAAGAGTCTTCCCAGGGAAAGGCCTGCAGTCGACCGAGTGCCTCCAATCGCTCCCGTGCCTGCAACGCCTCCTCGTCCCAGCGCTCGACGCTACGATTGAGCTCGTGCACTGGCTCCGACGTGCACAGCGCGCGCAGACCACGCACGAGGAAATCGGCCTGGCGCAGGCTATCCCCGAGGAAGGCGGCGAGGTACTCGGTGCTGTTCAGGTAGTGCGTGAGGTCGGCCGTAAAGGCGTCGAAGGTCGTCTGGGCTCGTTCGGCCTCGCCGTCTGGAACCGCACCCTCCAGATCGCGCCCCCCGGCATCGGTCCCGGAATGGTCCGCTTCGCCACGGGCGACACGCAGGCGATGGTGGGCGGCCTGCAGAAGATCGATCGGGTAGATGCGCAGGCGCCCCTCCTCGCGCGCGACCCGGAGATCTGCGTTCATGGCGAGACGCTCGAAGGCCTCGATGATGCGCTGCGGATCCCGGCGCTCGAGACTCGGCCCGAGTTCGCCGTCGGGCTGGAGGTCCTGCTTGGTCCCGTCGAGGTTCACGATCAGGAAGATTCGGCTGAAGAGGCGCAGGAGGTCGGCGAACTCGTCGAAGACCTGCTCGAGAAAGAGGTTGTCGGTCTTGACGACGAAGATCGCGCTCGCGGCCGCATCGCGAAACTCGCGCGTCATCAGATCGTAGCCGAACTTCATGCGGCTATAGAGACCCGGTGTATCGACGAGCACGGCCCCCGAGTCCGCGAGAGGTTCGGCGGGCATGCGAACGTCGATGCGGCGCAACGCGCGCGGCATGTGCCGGACAGGCTCGAAGTCCTCGCCGTGCCGCTCGACCTCACGAATCGCGCCGGCGAGTTCGCCGTGCGCCTCCGCCATGAGCGTCCGCATGTTCTCGAGTTCTTCGAACCATTGCTCGGAGCCATCGTAGCGCGTCACCGTGAACGCCGTTCGCTGGGCATATGTGACGTAGACCATGCACGGATAGGCGGGCAGCGTCGTGACCTCGCTGACGTAGGCTGCGGCCAGGGCGTTCATCAGCGTGGATTTCCCACTCTTGAGGGGTCCGAAGATGATCACGTAGGCCTGCTGCTCGGCGACCTTCTCGACCAGCGTCCGCAGCTGGTGGCGGACGTCGACCACTTGCGGCAGGAGTCCGGCGAGGGGGGAGTCGGCGGGGACCCCGGCGAGGTCGTCCGCAAAGGCGTCGAGAGGCTCCAGCAGCGGACGGACCCGGCCGTCGAAATCCTCACAGAACTGACTCAGGATCGTCTTCACAAACGGACTTTTGCCATTCGGGAAGCCGCAGCGGAAGGGCTACCGGGCGAACTTCCATGTGGTGGGTCCACGACTCTTCGGGGGTCCGCCCGCGAACCTCCCGCGGGTCCCTCAGCGAACCTTCGTGGCGGTCGCCGCCGGGCCGGTTGTCCGCAGGATGTGCGCAGCCTGTGGATAGCCTGTGGAGAGCACCTCCGAGAGGACCTCGCGAACCACGCTGCCGAAGGAGTCGTTCAGGGCGTCGGCGTCCACCTCTTCCTCGCGCGCCGCCGCCACCGCGCGGACGAAGCGATCGCCGATCTGCCCGAGGGCCCCTTCGACCAGACCATTCCAGCGTTCCGGATTGCCGGTCTCCCGCCATTCGCCACGCCCGCGGCCGAAGTGGGCGACCGCAAGGTAGCGCAGCAGCGACTGCCGGAGGAGCTGCTCCAGGAATTCGCCGGCCCAGCGGACCTCCGGCGTCTGTTCCGCGCGAACGAACTGAAACCCCCGGCGCAGCCCCATCGCGCCGGCGGCGCCCAACAGGGCTCCGGCGACGGCGCCGCCACCGAAGGACAGCCCCGCGACGGCGACGTCGGCGACCAGCCCACCGGCGGCTCCACCCATCGCCGCGCCCAGCACCCCAGCGCGACCCGAAGACCATGCCTTTGCCCCCGGCGAGTCGAAATCCTCCTCCAGGCGCTCGCGCGCGTCGGTCTGGTAGCGTCCCACGAGGCCGTGGTCCGCGATCAGCCGGTCCATCAGTCGCCGGGTCGCGTCGTCGAGGCGCTGTGCGAGCACGCGCATGGCGCGACGCTTCTCGGTCTGACCCAGGCCCTGACC
>JAPOLW010000557.1 GCA_029976905.1 bacterium
CACAATCGGGCGAGCCCCCGAACTGCTGGAAACAGATGCAGGTTGGAGAGCAGTTGAGGATGGTGATCGAATTCGTGTTTCCCGTGGGAGCGGTGCCCAGGCTATTGCAAGCGACCATTCCGTCGACGGGAACGGAGACTCTCGCATCCTCGGGGGCGGCGCATGTGGAGGCTTGCCCCTCGGAGGTGAGCACCGCGTAGACGTTGTAGATCATGGGGTTTTCACCGCACCCAGAATGTCCGCCGTCACATCCATCGGTAGGGGAGTCGCCACACCCGAGAGCGAGAAGAAGAGCGCCACTGGCCAGGGCCGCAAGGCTCCGCCTGCACCCGGCGCCTCCTTTGGGCCGGCCCGCTGCCCACCGGGGGCGCTCCTGCCGGCCGACCGGCCCGCGGAACGCGGGCACGCTGGGTCGATGAGTCGAGGAACTCCTGCGCTTGCTGACGGCAACCGGCATCGAGGTCTTTGTTGAGTGGAATTCCTCGTAGCCGTCGCCCCCGGACTTCCCTCGCCGCCCACCTGAATGCGCCCCGCTGGAGTTCCGGGTGATTTGCCCTTTTCCCTCTCCCACGTCCTATCGCCTGCCCGCCTTGCCATGAAATTTCGTCGAGGTGATCTTGCGAGCCTCCTTGGCGAAGTACTCGGCTTCCCAGCAGTTGCCGTTTGGGGATCGTAGCTGGACGAGGGCAGGTAGATCCAGTGTTAGCGGCGGAAGCTCGAGGTTTTCCCCCGCTCCCTGCCGCTTGATCCTCCGCTTGTCCCGGCTGAAGCGTTGCCAGGGGATCCGATCGACGCTGTCTGGTGTGAGCTCCGGGTTGCGGCACTCGAGTCTGTGATAGCTGCTTTTCGCCAATCCTCTCAATCGACGCCACGTCTGCCGCCTTCTCCCGTCCCAACGCCGTCCTGGGACGGTGCTCACGCCCGGGGGGAAGGTCCATCTCGCGGACGGCGTCGAGAGCCTCCGACCGTGCTAGGTTCCTCGTCATGACGGCGCACGGCTTGCCTCCGCAACGCAGCGAGCCGCGGCCCATGGAGATCGCGGGCAGGGACACGGGGCTCTGCGAGGAGTCGGAGGCGACGCGGTGATCGTCATCCGCCCCGAAGAGGAACGCGATCAGGCGCGTGTCTTCGAACTCCAGTCGGCCGCCTTTGGTCGACTCGACGAGGCGAAGCTGGTGGACACACTGCGGGCGCGTGCCGAGCCCTGCCTCTCGCTGGTGGCGGAGGTGGGCGGGGCCGTGCGCGGGCATGTCTTGTTCTCGCCCGTCACGCTCGAGCGCCGGCCCGAAGCTCCGCCCCTCTCGGGTCTCGCCCCCATTGCCGTCGACCCCTCTTGGCAGCGGCAGGGTCTGGGCGGCGCCCTGGTCCGAGCGGGCCTCGACGCCTGTCCGGGGCACGGGTGGCAGGGGGTCTTCGTCGTCGGCGATCCCGCCTACTACGGCCGCTTCGGCTTCACGCTCGCTGCGCCGCGAGGCTTCCGCTACGGCGAGCCGTCCTTCGATGCATTCCTGCAATGCTGCGAGCTTCGTTTCGGCGCCCTCCAGGGTTTCGATGGGCGCGCGGTCTTCCACCGGGCCTTCTACGAATCGGCCTGACCGTGCGCGAGTAGCAGCGAGCGCAGCAGACCGCGAGGGGGGTGCCGGGCGGAATGAGGCAAGGTCGGGAATTCAAACCATGATTCGTTTCCCAACCGGAAGGAGCGGCCAAGGGGCCGCGGGGAACGGAGTGGCCGACGCGGCTACCCCGTACCCGAGAAGCGGGTTTGAAGTCCTTCGAGCTTTGCTGGCATGGCCGACGCCACCTCAACTTCCGCGGCCCAGGCGCTGGGTTGCCTCCTGGAGATCCTTGCGTGCGCTCGCGTGATTCGGATCCAATTGGAGCGTCCGACGAAAGGCTCTCGCTGCCGCCTCGTTGTCTCCCTGGGCGAGAAGCAAGGCGCCGAGGTTGTATTGGGCGAAGACCGAGCGCGGATCCAGAGCCAGGGCACGTTCATAGGCCTTGAAGGCTTCTTGCGTGCGTCCCAGTCTCGTCAGGGCGGCGGCCATCGCCCCGGAGGCTTCTGCGGACTGCGGCTTCACACGCAGAGCCTGCGTATAGCTCTCCACGGCCTGTTCCAACTCGCCGCGCGAGAAATGAGCGTTGCCGAGGTTGTAGTACGCCAGATAGTGCCCGGGGTCGTACTTGATCACCTCGGCGTATTGCGCCATCGCTTCTGCGGTCCGACGGCGACGGCGCAGGAGGACTCCGTAATTGATCCGCGCGTGGACGAGGCTCGGCTGTCCGCGAATGGCGGCCTCGTACATCGCCATCGCCTCGTCGATCTGGCCTGCCAAACGCAAGGCATCGGCGAGACTGTTGAGCCGCTTGGGCAGATTCGGCCGCAGGGCGAGAGCCTTGCGATGATGTTCGACCGAGAGATCGAACTGCTTGGCACGCCCGTAATGTTCGCCCAGCGAAGCCTGGGGCTGCACCGCGCCGGCATCCGTCTCGGCCCAATGGTGGAGAAAGCCCAGATTCGTGCGGAAGTAGGATCCCCGATGCACGCTGATCGCGGCCAGCCCGACCAACCACACGAGGCAGAACACGGGCGCCCAGCGCCGCAGCGGCCGGTCGGGCTTCTCGGCAGAGAGGATCACCCCACCGAGCGCGATGACCCCCAGCAGCGCCACGAAGGAGTAGCGTTCGGCGAAGCCGGTTTCCTGATGCAAGACATTGGCGGTCGGCGCGAGAGAGATGAAGAACCAGCCGGTCCAGAACAGCGCGGTTCCTCGCGCTGACCGAGGCAGCCGCAGCGTCCCCCACACCAGCGCCAGGGTGAGGACTCCGGCAACCACGAGCCGCCATGGGGAGACCCAGACCTCCGGCCGGGGTTCGTAGACCAATTGCACGAACGGGACGAAGAGCGTCTGCAGGGCGTAGCCGAGCGAGAGCAAGGGGCCCCACGGCTCGCGGCCCAGGACGAAGCGATGCTCATTGCCGCCCCCAAAGAGCGCTTCTCGGATGAGGATGTACGCGGCGACGAGCAAGACGATGGGCGCATAGCGGGCGACCCA
>JAPOLW010000558.1 GCA_029976905.1 bacterium
CATCGCCTGGGTATAGACCTGGCCCAGGCTCGCCGGCCGCAGCAGTGCGAAGCCTTCGAGCTTCTCCTGTGGCTTGACGGTCGTGATGTTGACTGCGCCCCCCACCGTATTCTTGCCAAAGAGCGTACCTTGAGGTCCGCGGAGCACCTCGATCTGCTGCACGTCGAGGACGTCGATGAGCGTACCGACGGCGCGCGGCAAAAAGACGCCGTCGACGTAGATCCCAACGCCGGGGTCGAAGGCGATGGCCGACGATTGCGGCGTGCCGACGCCGCGGATCACGAAATCGGCGGCCTGCCCGTCACTGGGGCTCGCAATGCGGAGGTTGGGGACCAGCTGCTGCACGTCGTCGAGCCGGGTCACGCCGGTCTCGCGCATCTCGGCGGCCCCGACCACGCTGATGGAGATCGGTGTCTCCTCGAGAAGCTCGGCGCGCTTGCGCGCCTGGACGACGATCTCCTCGACGTGTCGTGCGGGAGCAGGGGCCGGTTCGGCCTCCTGGGCCCGCACGGCAGTTGCCTGGACCGAACCAAAGACGAGCGACACGAACGCAACGCCGCGGTGCCATTGACGACGACGTGCCACCTTCCAACCCATCGGGCCTCTCCGTTCTCGCGCTTCCGCCACGCGAAGCGACCGGGCGTATGCCCCTCCAGGCGGCAGACGCAATCCAGTCGGCACCGCCCTAACCTCCGGTCGTCTCTGGATTCGGAGGGACGATGCTCTGAAATTCGCGCTGGACCCAACGAATCCGCGGCAGGATGAAGACCAGCCAGCCGACCAGACCCAGGGCTGCCAACGGCATCGGCAGCCAGACGAACGCCGCCACCCACGCCCCGACGAAGGCGGCGAGTCGCACCGCCGCAAAGGGGATTCGTGCCGGTGAGGAAAAGCCCCGCGGCCGTAGAAACCAGCCATTGGCCACGAGCAGGACCACGAAGAGCGGCCACCAAATACCCTGGGCATCCATCGGCGGAGACTCGTCCAGGGGCGCGTCCCCGGTGGCCCCGGACTCGGCGAGGCGATGCTCGACCTCTCGCGCGACGTGCCCGGCCAAAGGCCTCCGGATTGCACCGCCCGCGTTGCGGCGCGTCGGGATGCTCCGCCAGCGGTAGAGGACACGGCCATCGGCGTGCACCGCCAGAACGCCCGGCTGGAAGTAACCCTTGGGATGCGTCGGCGCCCAGGCGTTGCCAGCGGGCGCGCGCGAGCGTGGGAATTCGAGGCGCTCGTTCACCACGAGGTCGAGCCAGCCGCGCTCGCGACACACCGCCGCGATCTCGTGGTGCGGATCACCCACGCACGGAAAATCGAGTTTCCATCCGGCCTGCGCACGGTCGGCGAGGGTCTGGGGCTCACTCGAGATCGCGTACACCGCACCGCCCCGCGCGCGCACCTCTTCGACGACTCCCTCGTCTACGTAGCTCCGCAACTCGGAGCGACAGGGAGGTCACCAGAAGCCACGGTAGAAGAGCAGGAGAACGAAGGCGTGCTCACGCCGGACCCGGTCGATCCACGACCGGAGGGCGCCCGGCGGTGGGTCCAACTCGGCCTGCTTCGCCGCAGCCTGCTCGCCCTCCTGCTCGAGAAGCATCACGTCGGAACCGCGTGGAGTCGAGCGCACCCGGAAGGAACGCTGCTCGCACCGATCTCCTCCACACAAGACGAGGTGGAGATCGCGGGAATCTCCCGAAGCGAGCGCGCGGTCCGGATCCAGGATGCCGGTCACCTCGAAGGATTCGGCGGCCCATTCGTTGAACCATGACACGGCCGCTTCGACATCCGACCGAAGCTCCTCCGGGATCGTCTCGACCACGTCGGCCACGCCGGGATCCTGCCCGATGGACTGGCACAAGTCGAATGCCATCGCAGCGGGTCGAACCCGGGCCAGAGTTCGCGTACCCGCGGGCCCTGGTGCCTCAGGCCGCCGTCGGCCGGAACGCGTCCACGACTTCCTTTACGAAGGTGACGACGTGGCCCACCTTCTCGGCGGCGGTATGGCCGACGCGCACGACCACGAGGTCGAGCCCGGGGCTGATCACGATCCGCTGCCCGAAGGCCCCCTGACAGCTGAAGAGGCCAAGGCTTCCCGGGATCGTCCAGAAATGGGCGCCGTAGAGGCCGTTGGACGCAGCGCTGGGAGTCCTGCAGTAGTCGACCCATCCTTCCGGCAGGATGCGCCGATCCTCCCAGACGCCATCGCGCAGAAACAGATACCCAAAGCGGGCGAAATCCAGGGCGCTGCACGCGCAGTAGGCGGAGCCGACGAAATTACCGGCCGCATCGAAGGTCGGATGGGCGGAGCGCATCCCCAGAGGTCCGAAGAGTTCACTCGTCATGAACGCGCGCATGCCTTCGGCCCCACCTCCGATCACCTCCGAGACGCACCGCGCGAGCAGATTGCTTGCGCCACTGTTGTAGTTCCAGCGCGTCTCGGGCTCGGCCACGTAGGGAAGCGTCGAGGCGAAAGCCGCCACGTCATCGCGGCCCTCCCCGAAAAGCATCGGGATCACGTCGGATTCGTTCTCGTCGTAGTAGCGGACCGAGCCATCGCCCAGATGCTCGGCCTCGCGAAAACGCAGACCGTCGACCATACGGAGCATCTGGTCGATCGTGATGCGGCTGCGGGGGTCTTCCGACGGCCATTCCCGGACGCCCACCGACCGCGTGACGTCGAGTCGTCCCTGCCGGACGAGAATTCCCACGAGCGCGTTGGTGATACTCTTCGCCATCGACCAGGACGCGCACGGATCCTGCGGCCCCACGTCGGGCCCGTAGCGCTCGACGACGCATGCGCCGCGATGAATGATCACGACGGCGTGCGTGCGATCGAGGTTCTGGTCCGGGCGGGGACCGAACGCCCGGTCCAGAAGCGCGTCGAGAGCATTTTGGTCGACCCTCGAATCGACCTCGGCCCGCGGCCAGTCGCGGGTGGGCCAGGGCCAGTCCGAGGGCTGCGGGGGCAAGGGGCGCAGAGCACTCATCGCTCAACGCCTATCCCCGAATACCGTTGCGCATCAACCGTCCACCCGCACCCGGCGGGCCGTCGACC
>JAPOLW010000559.1 GCA_029976905.1 bacterium
CTGGCCTCGCCGTCAACATCGGCTCGGATCCGGCAACCGTCCCCAGTGTGCGAGAGCAGGTCGAGGCACTCATTCGACACGCCGGAGCGAGGTCTACGGTCACCGCCATTCCAGCGGCCCTCTTGCGCAATGCGGCCCGGGTGTTGAACGTTTTCGGGCAATCTCCCATCGTTCCGGAGCATTACCTCCTCGCCGATCGCAACTTCGTTCTGGACATCACGCTCGCGCGCGAACGGCTTGGATGGGAGCCCGAGAGCGACAACGTCCGGATGACTTGTGATACCTACGATTGGTACTGCGATCATTGGCAGGAAGTGGCGCCCCGGCCGAATCCGGCGCTGCGGATCCTGGAGGCACTGACGTGAAGGTGCGGACCTATGCGGCGTTGGCGCGCAAGGCCTTCGAGGCCAATTTCCGACGCCTCGACCATCCGTTCAAGCTCACCTTCTGCATCACCTACTGGTGCAACTACAAATGCCAGACCTGCAACATCTGGCAGATGAAGCCGCGCGACGAATTGCGGCTCGAGGAGATCGAGGAGTTCTTCCGGAAGTCCAGGGACTTCCTCTGGGTCGATCTCACCGGCGGTGAGGTGACCCTGCGCAAGGATTTCGTCGAGGTCGCCCACGCGGTTCTCGAGCATTCTCCCAATCTGCTCCTGCTGCATTTCCCGACCAATGGCTACTTGAGCGACAAGATCGTCGAGAACACCCGGGCCATCATGGATCGGCGCCCGGAGAAATTGATCATCACCGTCTCCATGGATGGAGACGAAGCCATGAACGACGAAATCCGTGGCATCGACGGCGGTTGGCAACGCCAGATCGAGACGTTCCGCCGTTTGCGCGAAATCCCCGGGGTCGAGGTGGTTCTGGGAATGACGCTTTCGGGCAAGAACGTCGACCATTTCGAAGACGCCTACGCGGCCGCGGCGCGCGAAATTCCCGGCCTGTCGCATCGGGACTTCCACGTCAACATCGTGCACGAGTCCGCGCACTATCTCGGCAACACCGAACTCGGTCTGCGGGCGCACGCCCAACCGCGGATGTTGCTCGATGCCGTGAAGAACGTGGCCCGACTCCGGGGCGCGCCGCTCGGTCCGGTCGGCTATCTCGAGCGGAAGTATCTCGAGCACGTGGAACACTATCTGATGACCGGCCAGACGCCGGTGCGTTGTCACGCCCTGTCGGCGTCGTGTTTCGTCGATTCGTGGGGCAATGTCTTCCCGTGTACGATCTACGATCGCAAGCTCGGGAGTCTGCGCGACGTCGACTACGACCTGCGACGGATTTGGTCGAATCCGCTCTCGGTGCAGACACAGAAGGAAATCTGGCGCTACGATTGCCCGCAGTGCTGGACGCCCTGTGAGGCCTACCAGTCGATCATGGGAAACTTCCTGGTTCCCGGACGATGCACGCCGTGGGACGGAACGACGACGGAGGCTGGTGCGGACACGGCGGATCCGGCCGCAGGCTGAGACGCGGCAGCGACGTCGGTCGTCGCGCGCCATCGGTGCGCGCCACGAGTCAGGCCACCATGTCGCGCAGCCATTGCGCGTAGATCGGGTCGACGGCAGCCGCCGGTAGGGCGACGATCTCGGGGACGTCGTAGGAGTGGTGTTTCCGGATCGCGGCGGCCAGGGCGTCGAAGCGGGCCCGCGTCGTCTTGGACACGAGCAGGACCTCACCTTCGTCGCAGACCGAACCCTCCCAGCGGTAGATCGAGCGGACGCCGGGGATCACGTTCACACAGGCGGCCAGATGCGCCTCGACCAGAATCCGGGCGAGTGCACGACCCTCCTCGTCGCTTCCGGCGGTGGTGAGGACCACCAGGGTGTCGTCGCTTTCCTCCGGCGGCATCTCGGCTTTCGGAGCTAGCGCACGCGCGCCGATCGCGTCAATCCCGTGCGGCGCTCCTCGACGCGGGGGATGCGAACCTCGCGTAGGGTGATCTTGGTTGTGCGGCGAAATCAGGTACCCCGTGGCGCGGTCCGTCGATCCAGGGAGCGGTACTGCAGGGCTTCGGCCACGTCTTCCGGCCGCACGTCGTCGCGGGCGGCGAGGTCGGCGAGCGTCCGGGCGACCCGTAGGACGCGGGTGTAGGCCCGCGCCGAAAGCCCGAGGTGTTCGAGCCCGGCTTCGAGCAGGCCCTGGCTGGAGGCATCGAGCCGACAATGTCGATCGATCTCGGAAGGAGTCATCGAGGCGTTGGTTGCCCCGGTCGTGCGTCCGAGGCGCGCGCGCTGGCGTTGGCGGGCTTCGAGGACCCGTTTGCGGACGACCACCGAGGACTCCGCTCGTGCGGGCTGAAACAATTCGTCGCGGGGGAGGGCGGGGACTTCCACGTGGAGATCGATTCGGTCGAGCAGGGGGCCCGACAACCGCCGGCGATAGCGCTCAGCGGCCTGCGGTGGGCAGGTGCACAGATGTTTGGGGTCGCCCGCGTGTCCGCAGGGACAGGGGTTCATCGCGCAGGCGAGCAGGATGTCGGCGGGAAACTCACAGGACTGCGCGACCCGCGTGATGACCAGGCGCCGTTCTTCCAGAGGCTGGCGCAACGATTCGAGGACGCCGACGGGAAACTCGGGAAGCTCGTCGAGAAAGAGAACGCCGCGATGAGCCAGGGCGACCTCGCCGGGATGGATCGGACGCCCGCCCCCGAGCAGCGACGCGCGCGACGCCGTGTGGTGGGGGGCGCGAAGCGGTGGTGTGGCCAGGAGGACGCGTCCCCCGAGAAGGCCGGCCACGCTATGGACGGCCGTGCTCTCGAGCGCCTCGGCGAGCGTGAGGTCGGGTAGGATGCCGGGCAGTCGTCGGGCGAGCATCGTCTTGCCGGAACCGGGGGGGCCGATCAGCAGGAGGTTGTGGCCCCCGGCTGCGGCGACCTCGAGGGCGCGCTTGGCGGCCGACTGCCCGCGGACCTCGGAGAGGTCCGGCTGGTCGCGGCCGCGTGCGGCGCGAAGCAGGCTCGCCCCATCGACGGAGCGAGCCTCGAGGACCGTCTCCCCCCGCAGATGGCGGGCGACTTCGCGTAGATCCTCCGCCC
>JAPOLW010000055.1 GCA_029976905.1 bacterium
CCGGGCCGCACTCTGCCGCGCGAGCGACGCGACCTTCGCGCACCTCCTCGCATCGGAGGAGTTGCAGCCGGTCGCGCACTTTCTGGGACGCACCCGCGCACGCGCCGAGCAGAGCATGCCGGAAGATCTCGAAGCCCTGGCGGCCGAACTCGACGTCACCGGGCTATCCGCCTGGGGCCGTCTCTACGATCAGGTCTCGGGGACGCTCGAATTCGACCTCGAGGTCCCTGGCCAGGCGAGCCGACGCCTACCGGTCTCGCGCGCGCGGAGCCTCCTGGGCGACGCCGACCCCGGCGTGCGCCGTGCGGCATTGCAGGGTGCGAACGCCGCCTGGGAGAGGGTCGGCGATACGACCGCAGCGTGTCTGAACGCGATCTCCGGCACACGTCTCACGCTGTATCGACGCCGCGGCATCGAGCACTTTCTCACCCCGGCGCTCTTCGACTCCTCCGTCTCCCGCGCGACGCTCGACGCCATGCTCGGGGTTGCCCGGGATCGGGCAGAAATTCCGCGACGCTTTCTGCGAGCGAAGGCACGTCGCAGCGGCCGCGCGCAACTCGGCTTCCAGGATCTGGAGGCACCCGCGCCGGGAGAGACGCCCGCGCGTGTGCCATGGGACGAAGCACGCAACCGCGTCGTGACTGCGTTCCATCGCTTCTACCCCGCCCTGGGCGACTTTGCCGAGATGGCCTTCGCAAAACGCTGGATCGACTGGTCGCCCCGTGCTGGCAAGCGCCCCGGCGGCTTCTGCTCTTCGTCGCCCGTCCTCGGCGAATCGCGCATCTTCATGACCTACGACGGGGCCCTCGGGGACGTCTCGACGCTGGCACACGAACTCGGCCACGCCTGGCACTCCTGGATCCTACGCGACATGCGCCCCTGGGCCCGGGTCTATCCGATGACCCTCGCCGAAACGGCGTCGACCTTTGCCGAGCAGATCGTCATCGACGCCGTCCTCGGCGATGATTCGGCCCGTGCCGTGGAGAAGAACGCCATGCTCGACGGACGGCTGCAGGACGCAGCCGCGTTCCTCCTCAACATCCCGATGCGCTTCGACTTCGAGCGTTCCGTCTACGAGGAGCGCACCGGCGGAGAGCTCGGGGCCGCGCGGCTCTGCGAACTGATGGTCGCCGCCCAGAGGAATTGGTACGGCGACGCCCTCGACGAGAACGAACTCGACCCCTGGTTCTGGGCGTCGAAACTGCACTTCTACATTACCGGCCTGAGCTTCTACAATTTCCCCTATACTTTCGGATATCTCTTCAGTCTCGGTCTCTTCGCACGTGCGCGACGGGAAGGACCCTCTTTTCTCCCCGCCTATGAGGCGCTCCTGCGTGACACCGGTCGAGCCTGCGCCGAAGACGTGGCGCGCCACCACCTTGGCGTCGACCTCGAACAGCCCGACTTCTGGAACGAGTCGGTGGACCTCGTCGAAGCGGACCTGGTCGACTACCTGGCAACCGCGTCGCAGGCCCCCGAGCCCACGCCATCTGCGAATTCTTGAGGTCCCGGACGACGGGAGGTCGGCGCCGTGTCGCCGGGGCGGGCTTCAGGGTTGCGCGCCGGTGGCCTCCGACGCACGCATCGCCTCAAGGAAGGTGTTCGCATCGAGCTGGTAGCGTCTTTGCAGCTCCCGCAGCACGTGCCGTTGCAGCGCGGGCGCCATGGCGCGCCATTCGGCCCAGAGCCACACACGGTCGGCGGGCCCGAGGCGTCCGAGCAGGAGCTCGCTTCCAAAGATTTCCGCTCATTGGTCGGGGTCGGCGGGGTCGGCGGGCAGGGGTCGACCTTCGACGGGCTCGGGGAGCCGCGCAACCCATCCGGTAAACGGGACCGGGGCGAGACGGTTCGCCGTGGCCGGGCCCGCGCTGGGCGGGGACGGCGTTTCCGGCAGCGATGGCGCCGCAGCGCCCTTCCGTTGGTCGGGACCGCGGGCGCCCCTCGGCGGCAACGGCTCCAGGGTGGTGGCCAGCACGGCAACGAGACGGTCGAGGTCCCGGTCGATCGCCTCCACCTGCTCGTGCATCCCCGCCATTTGCCGACGCAGGGATGCGTAACGCTC
Source organism: bacterium (assembly GCA_029976905.1). Classification (GTDB taxonomy): domain Bacteria; phylum Desulfobacterota; class Binatia; order UBA12015; family UBA12015; genus VGTG01. The sequence goes on from JAPOLW010000055.1 coordinate 2,063, forward strand.
CTGGATGGTCCAGGCGAAGAATCCCGGGCCGAGGAGCGCCACGGCAATCAAGATCGCCAACGACGCGGCGAAGCGTCGCCCCTGCCCGCTCTCGGCCTCGGGGATTGTGCGCCGCGAGGCGTCTGCGACCGGCCCGGGTCGGATCACCGCGGACAACACACCGTGCCGACGGGCAGACGGATCGAGCTCTTCGTCTCCCCGGGCAACGGCAGCGCCGGCCGTGGCCGCAGTGGTAGACGCCGACACCGGCCGGGGAGGGAAGCCGCCCGGAGACGGGCGGGGTGAAGCGGGGGAAGAGTTCTCTACCGAGGAGTGCGCAGGCATGGGAGTGGTCGCTGCTTCGTCCGCAGCCCGGACGTCCGGGCACGAGAAGCCGCCGTCTGGAGGGGATTCCCGTTGTGGCATACGGCCTCGTGGCCAGACAAGGACACAAAACGAGCCGCGCATCCGCCATGGCGATCCCCGCCCGAGCGCCTCGACCCGTGGACGCGAGTCGTCAACGGACGGGCCCCCCGATCGAGCCGACATCGAGGCGACGCTCGATGCCGAGGCGCTGCACCTGCTCGACGGCGAAGGAAGCCGGACCTCCGGTCACCCCGAGTCGCCCCGCCCTCTCGACGGCTCCGTTGGCGGTGATGCGGAAGGGGAGCACGCGATCCCACGGAACCAGGACGACGCCATCATCGTCGGCCGCCAGATCGAAATCGAAACCCTGGTCGGTCAGTCGGATCTCGACCCCCTCGGCCGTCAGGCGTCGGATCCACTCGGGGCGCCAGCGCGCGGGGCGGGTGGCCCCGAGATCGAGACGACCATACGTCCAACGCACGAAAGGCGTCGCCGACTGCGGCAGATCGAGAGCACCGGGGAGGGAATCCTCGAAGCGCACCCCACCTGTCTGCGCGAGCCCGCGTCGATCGCCCAGAACGAGGAAGATCGATCCGACGTCGGGCTCCGGGAGGGCGGCGCGGAGCGCCGCGGCCAGGGAGGCGTCGGCCTCGGCGCGCCGCTGGAAGAGGGTCTGGTACCCCACCAGGCCGAACATGCCGGCCACGACCAGGACGGCCATGCTTCCCGCCACAAGGCCCCCCGCACGATTCCGCCACCGACGAGGCACCCGGGTCGCCGCGCGAGCGACGAGCGCCGCTCCGACCACCGCGACGGCAAGTGACGGTGCGTAGAACATCCGCGAACTCACCGGAGTTCCGGCAACGAGGAAGATCGGAAACCAATCTGCGACGAGCCACACGATCCCGAAGGCCGACAACCACCAGGGACGACGCAAGGCTGACGATGGCGCGATCCGGGGCGGCCGACGGCGCATCCAGAGCCAGACCACGAGTCCGAGGACGAAGGGCGGCAGGAGCAGCGCCGGGGCACCGGCGACGGTCTCGGCACCGAGCACCATCGCCGCGTGAAGCCGCGTCGGGTCGAAGAGTCGCTCGGCCATCGCGCTGCCGAGTTCGGCGATTCGTGCTCCGAATCCGTCCAGGCCGGTCCAGGTCCCCAGAAGACCCCGTCCCCGCGTCACGGTCGCCAGATACGTCGCGAGATACAGCCCTACGGCCATCGTCGATGCGAATCCGACACGCAGCGCACCCTCGACATCGCCACGACCGATCCGCCGCGACGGGCGGGCAGCGACGAAGAGAAGCGGGAGGGCGACGACGCCGGCCGCCGCCTGTTCGTTGAAGCACGGAATCGCGAAGGCCACGACGAACAGGGGTAGACGGCGGACGCCGGAGTGCGCCCGGGTGACGACCTCGTGGCAGAGGACGAGAAAGAGCGACGCCGCCACACCCGTCGAAAGCGCCGAAGACCAGAAGACGACCTCGTAGATCAGCGGGTCGGCGACGAAGAGCAAGGAGCTCGCCACGGCCACCGGAACCGGCACACCGAGGCGGGTCAGCAGGGAAAAGAGCAGAACGGCAGCCCACCCGTGCGCCAGGGCTCCGATCAAATGGTTGAGCGCGTCGTGCTCCCAGAGAACGCGTTGGAGGCCGGGAACCAGAAGTTTGTGCAACGGTCGCCAAAAGCCGTTGCGCATCGGCGATCGGAACGAGAGGGCCTCCCCCGTCGAGGGATCCCGCCCCGAGAAGAACCAATCGTCCGAGTACTTACCCAGATCGCCGAGGAGAAAGAACGAAGAGACCCACCACACCACGACCGCGGCGGGCAGCAGCACGGAAAGCATGCGCGTCCGGCCGCTCTCTCCGGCCCCGGGCCGCCCACCTGGTGCCGGCTCTCCCCTGGGTCGCTCCTCCATGCGCGGCCCGCCCTTCATAGTCCAGTGCTCAGCCCGGGTCGAGGCCCTCCCTCCCTCCTCACACGACCGGCCCGGGCGGGGGCCCTCCCTCCCTCCTCACACGACCGGCCCGGGCGGGGGCCCTCCCTCCTCACACGACCGGCCCGGGCGGGGGCGCCCGGATTCGCGGGTCCATTGTGTCGATGAGGGCGAGCGGGCCAACCGCGACGACCAATGGAGCAGCACGACGGATCGAGGTAGGAGACAGCGATGTCACGTTGCCGGCGCAGGAAACGGCCGACCACCCCGGTCGTGCTCGGATGCCTGCTCGCCCTCGCCTGCCAAGACGATCCCCGACGCCACCCCGGGAACCAATCCGGGTCGCCGGCCACCGAATCTCCACCCTGGGTGGTCCTCCTCGTGATCGACAGCCTGCGCGCCGACTTCGTCGGAGCCTATGGCTTCGACGGATCCCTGACGCCACGCATCGACGAGCTTGCCTCCCGCTCGATCCTCTTCGAGAACGCCTACAGCGTCGCCCCCTGGACCAAGCCTTCGGTGGCCTCCCTGCTCACCTCCCTGTCTCCCGAAACCCATGGCGTCCTCGACCACGACGGCCGCTTCGACGATTCGGGGGGCGCGCGACACGTCGTCGATGGGCTCGCGCCCGAAGCCCATACCCTTGCCGAGGGCCTCGCCGCGGCGGGCTACCGAACGACCGCATTGGTCGCCAACCCGTGGCTCCGCAAAACGCTGGGATTCGCCCAGGGCTTCGACGACTTCATTCGCACTCCACCGGCGAGGAGTGCGGAGCTCGTCGACCGGCTGGGCGAGCAGCTCGACGCTCTCGACCCGGCGCAGCCCCACTTCCTCTACATCCATCTGATGGACGCCCATGGCCCCTACGACGCCCCCGCCGCCGACTTCGAGGCCGCCTCCTCGATGGCGGGCATCGGGCCGAAGCGCGCGCTGACCGCCGCCGAACGCAGCGCCGTCCCGCCCTACCTACGCGCCGGCTCCTGGGTCGCCGGCGCGGCCGGCAAAGACCTGGCACGCTGGCGCGCGGCCTACGCCGCCGGCGTCCGCGCGGCCGACCGCACCGTCGGCGCCATCCTCGACGCACTGGAGGCGCGCGGCCTCCTCGAGCACGCCGTTCTCGTCGTCACCTCCGACCACGGCGAAGAACTCGCCGAGCACGGGGGATGGGATCACGGGCATACCTTGTACGAAGAGCAACTCCGCATCCCTCTCTTGCTTCGCCTGCCAGGAGACGAGAGCGGTGGCCGGCGCCCCGGGGCGCCCGTCTCCCTGCTCGACGTGATGCCCACCCTCCTCGCAATCGCGGGCGCTCCAACGTCCTCCGGCCTCCTGGGTCGGGATCTGCGGGATCCGGCCCCGGTCGACGGTGCGCCGCCTCTGCTCGTGAGCGGCGTAAAGTCCCGCACGGGCCTCCACGCGATCCAGTCCGGACGCCACAAATTCGTCTTCGACGAAGACGGCGGCGTTGGTCGGCTCTACGACCGGCAGGCCGATCCGGCCGAACGACGGGATCTTTCCCGGCAGCGTCCCGAGACCCGCACCACCCTGGAGCGCCAACTGGCGCGACTCCGCGCCGACGCCGCACGCGATCGCTTCGGCGACGCCCCACGGGTGCCGCTGGACCCCGCGCTTGCCGTTCGACTCGAGGCCCTGGGCTACCTCGGCGAGGATCCTCCGAACGAGGAACGCGCCACGCGTCGCTGAGGCCGCGGACGACCGGCGACCCCGACCCGCGCAGGAGGCCGGGGCAGGACGCGGCGAGGATCCGGGCCCCGCGAGGTCGAGCGTGCGCCCGGGTCACGCCGCTTGGGCTGGAGTCGACGCGACGGTGGACCGCACCCCGCTGCCCGGGGACGCACGATCTCCGTGCACACACGTCCCGCTGCCCGGGGACGCACGATCTCCGTGCACACACGTCCCGCTGCCCGGGGACGCACGAGCTCCGTACACACACGTCCCGCTGCCCGGGGCCCACGAGCTCCGTACACACACGTCCCGCTGCCCGGGCCCGGATGGCGTGGCTTCAACGAAAGAAATGTAATTCGCCGTAGGAGATGGCGACGAAAACGAGCAGCCAGAGGACCAGACAACCCTGGATCAAGCGATCGCCAAGCAGGATCTCCACCGGGTCGGCGCCATGTCCCGACGTCGACAGGAGTCGACGGTAGTGGGTGATTGCGAAGTAGACGATCGGCACGGTCACGACCAGAGACGGATTCTTGCCGGAGGTCGCCGTGAAGAGCGAATAGGCGAGAATCGCCATGGTCGCGCTGCCGTCGAGGAGGGAATCGAGCACCGACGTGTCATACCGCTCGAGCACCGGACGGGACGAGCTCTCCGTACCCGATTCACCCACTTCGGCACGACGCTTTCCGAAGCCCAGGAATAGAGCGAGGAAGAACCCGCACAGGACGATCCACGCCGTTGGCAGATCTCCGAGCGCGTAGATGCCGATCAAGACCCGCAGCGCAAATCCGAGTGCAATGCAGATCACATCGACGAGCACGATGTGCTTGAGCCGAATCGAGTAGAGAAGGTTCAAGGCGACGTAGGCAAAGACGCACCAGAAGGTCGTGGCGCCGAGTGCCAGACTGGAGAGAAGTGCCCCGCCCCCCAGAACCGTCGCGACGCTCCGGGCGGTCGCGGGAGTCACCTCACCCGAGGCGATCGGGCGATGCCGCTTGCGGGGATGGGCGCGGTCGTATTCGACGTCGGCGAGATCGTTGAGAATGTAGATCGCGCTACTCGCGGCCGAGAGGATCACGAAGGCCGCCGCATCGATCAAGATCGCCCAGGGTTCGCCCAGACGTCCGCCAAAGACGACACCCGCAAAGACCGCGAGATTCTTGGTCCAGTGCGTCGGGCGCATGAGGCGCAGAACCGGCGAAGTGGCCATCATGAGAATCTCTTCAGCAAGCCGAGAAGCTTCTGCGGCACCGCCTTGCGGTGCGGCGACGCCGCCGCAGCTTCCGCGATCTCCCCGGGGTGCTCGCAGTACCAGTCATAGCTCTCCTGCAGCATCTCGTCGTTGGAATACCGGGGGCGCCAGCCCATCTCGACCAGAGGTGCCACATCGAAGGCAAAGGCCTTGTGGTAGGTGAGGTAGTGCCATGGGGCCAGCGGGGAAAGTCGGAGGGCGTCGAGAATCCGCAGAGCCGTGATGCTCGTCCGCTCCGGGAGACTGCGCACCCGCGACGAGGTACCCGCGTAGGCGATCAGCTTTTCGAGCGCCCCACGAAGCGTGCCGTACCGATCGGTGCCGACGTTGTAGAGGCCGGGGCGCTGCGCGTCGAGCGCGAGGAGATAGAAGTCCATCAGATCGTGGGCGTGCAGGAATTGAAACGCGACATCCCCGGAGCCGATCACGTAGACGTTGCGGTTCGCCTGGATCCATTCGAAGAGAATCTGGAAGATCCCCAGCCTTCCCTCGCCCAGAAGGGTGCGCGGACGAATCGAAACCAGAGGGAGAGACGCTTCTCCGCAGATCCGACGCACTTCGTTCTCACCCTCGAGCTTCCCGCGCCCGTAGATCTCGACCGGCTTCATCGGCGTCCGATCCGTAATGGGACAATCCTCGGGCAAGCCGTACAGGGCACTCGAGCTCATGTGGATGAACGCATCGACGCCAGCGGCGACCGCGCATTCCGCGGCGATCCGGGAGCCACCGACATTGACGTCCCAGAAACTCTCTCCCGACTTGGTGAGCGGCACCAGAGCGACGTTGTGATGGACGATGTCGATCCCGGCCATGGCGCGCCCGACGCCATCCCGGTCACGAATGTCGCATGAAACGAACTCGATTTCGTCCGACATCTTCGGATCACGCCAGATGTCGAGGACACGGACGGTCTCGCCGCGCTCGAGCAGCCGTCGTGCGATCAGGTGGCCGAGAAACCCGGCACCGCCGGTGACGAGATGGCGCATCGCCGTCAGACTCCGAGCCCGCCATGGCCGGCCAGCCAGGCAAGACTTCGTCGCATGCCCTCCTCGAGCGAAACCGCGGGAGCGTAGCCCAGTTCTTCGCAGGCACGCGCCACCGAGCAGGCGATCGTCTTGTTCATCTCCGAGAGCACGTGGATCTTCTGGTGGTAGAGGCCGACGCCCTGCAACGTCCAGTCGGCGAGCTCTGCCACGTCCCCCACGGCATACGGAAGACGCAAACGACGGTGGGTACACGTCTGGCCAAACTCGTTTTCGAGAAGTCCCTCCACGGTATCGACGATCTCCTTCGTGGAATATGGACGCTCGTCGGCAATCCAATAGGTGCGCCCCGCCGCACGCGCCACGGTCGCCGCCAGGAAGAGACCCTGGACGAGGTTGTCGATGTACGTCATCGACCGCCGATTTTCACCACCGCCGAGCAGGGGCGCATGGCCGTCACGGATCATGGTGAAGAAAGCCGTCTGACGCGCGGGCTGTCGCGGTCCATAGAACCAGGGGGCCCGGATCAAAACGGTCGGCAGGCCAAGCGTCTCCTCGATGCGCCGCGCGGTCTTCTCGAGCTCCATCTTCGACCGGCCGTAGGCCATGTACGGCTGGTACGGGGAGTCTTCGTCGAAGAGGTGGTCGGGGTGCGGATTGCAGCCCAGAGGGGAGTTCGAGGAGAGCACGACCGCCCTCTCCGAGCCCGCCGCGGCGGCGGCCTCGAGCACGTTGCGGGTCCCCTCGACGTTGACTTCGTGAAGTTCGTGGACCCGGTGCGGATGGATCAATCCCGCCAGGTGGAGAACGAGCGCCGAATCGGTACCGGCGAAGAGGTCCCGGCAGTCCGACGCCGATCGTACGTCTCCACGAACGACCTCGATGCCGTCGCCGCAGGCCTCCTCGGGAAGATCTTCGCTCGCAGGGGCCAGGAGGCGCACCCGCGCGGCGCGCGCCGGCTCCGACCACCGGGGGCAATCGGGAAGACCGTGGTCGAGAGCGGCGAGCAGCCCACGACCCAACCAACCGGTTCCCCCGGTCAAGACGATGTGCCGTCCCGCGAGGCTCAAGAGGCCGACTCCAACGCGGCGAGCGCATTGCGACGGGCGAAGGCCATCACCGAGCCCTGCGGATTGACTCCCGGCGGTGAGCAGAGCAGGGAGGCATCGGCGATGCGCACCTCGGGTGCGCGGTGCAATCGACCATAGGAATCGGTGGCGCTCCGACGCGGGTCACTCCCCATCGCACAACTCGAGAACGCATGGATGGTCATCAGACTGGTGGCCGCCCGCGGTAGTCCGCTCGGAATCCGCGCCAGATCGGCGGCCGAGGAGAACGGGCCCAGACCGCGCACCGAGGGATAGAGCCGGTCGGCGCCGCCGGCGAAGAGGCATTCGCAAAGACGACGCAATCCGTCCGCCAGATCGGCGAGATCGGCCTTCGAGAGCGAGAATTGCACCAGCGGATCGGAGATCCCGGGAAGGGTCCAGATGCGCCCAGCGCCACCGGTCGTCATCGCGTAGTACACCGCGTAGCGCGACCAGTCCGACATGACTTCGGAGAGCGCGTCGGGATGATCGACCATCGCCAGAGCCAGATGGGGTGGCTGGCTGATCGAGCAACCCAGACCGATGCGCGGGGAGAACTCCTTCACCTGATGGACCGGGACCCCCATTCCGGCTTGATTCACGGGCTCGGGAAAGCGCGCCACCACCTTCACGGTCGGATGGAAGTGCAACGCCGTGCCACCGCCGGGCGCGAGACCGCTTCGCCGCAGCAGCGTCGGTGTCTGGATCGCGCCACACGCCACGATGACCTCGGACGCCGTGAAATCCACCTCGCGCCGCCCTCCGTCCGGATCGTCCTGCGCGCACCGCACCGTGAATCGACCGGCCTCGCGTCGGAGCAGGCGGGCCCGCGTGCCCGACACGATCCGACCGCCAGCACGCTCGACGCGCGGCACGTAGGTCTCGGTCATGGACTGCCGGCATCCGGGGCCCTGCGCGTCGTAGCGATGCCAGCGAGGCACCTCCATGGAGCGCCACCCAAGAGCGGTCGCACCATCGTGCAGGCGAAGAGATGCCGCCGGCGCGGTACCGGGCAGCCGGGAGACGCTGAGATCCCGCTCGCAGGCCTCGAAATGGGGAACCAGGTCGGCCTCGGTCGCATCGCGCAGCCCGTGGGTCCGGCGCCACTGCTCGAGAATCTCCGGGGGCGTACGATGGTAGAGGCCGCTGTTGACCTCACTCCCGCCGCCGACGCAGCGCCCCTCGGCAAAGGCGACCGACGGGTTTCCAAGCGCCACCGAGATTCCGCCGTTGCGATATTTACGCCGCATCTCGTCGCGGGAGAAAGGCTCCGTTTCGGACAAGCCGGACCTGGGACCCTCCTCGATCACCAGAACGTCCCGACCGGCTTCCGCGAGAAGACACGCGGTGAGAGCCCCACCGGGTCCCGACCCAACCACGATGGTCTCGGCGGAAATCCGATGATCGCGGCCACGCATCATCTCAGACCAGGTCTCCATGGGCTTCGCCGTACCAACCAAAGATCGCGAGCCCCTCGTAGAAGCGGAGCAGATTTCGCAGCGGTCCGAGACGCGAGGTCCGCCACCCTTCGATGCGGCGCCAGCGCTCCCGGTGCGGTAGGGCGTGCAGGGGCCGCCCCTGCGTCAGGAGGGTCGACCCATCGATGCCGAGGGTCGCAAGGAGCAAGGTCCATCGGATCGGGTCCGGCAGACCGGCGTGGCAGTCGGCCACGTAACGCGAAATCCGGTTCAGCGTCCTCGAGGACGCCGGCAGGGTCGCCCCACAGCGCTCGCGCAGAATCGAGTACGTGATCGCAGAAACGAGGGCGCGAAAGCTCGGCGTCATGATCGTCGCGGGGAGCGTCCCGACCCTGGATCGACTCGGCGCCCCCTTGCGGTGGCTCACGAGGAAATCACCGCCCGCTTCCCCTGTCAACAAGACGTCTGTGTGGCCGGGCGCTCGCTGAGACCCGTCCCCACCGCCCCTCCCCACACGGCCGGACGCTCCCGCCACGGAAGCGGAGAACAGGCCCTGCGTCCGCGAAAACGCCGTGGATCGGGGCTCAGGACTCTGCGTCGGTTCCGGCCTTCAACTGGCTATGCTCCCCCATGACACCGACGACGCGCTCGACCTCGGCGCGCTCCCCTTCGAGATGACGCGCCACCGCTTCGGCGAGCCGCGGATCGCGCAGGTGGTGCATGCTGCGGGTGACTTCGGCATCGAAACCGCGCAGCCACTTGAAGTCCCCGCCGGCTCCCGGCTCGAAACGCTGCAGCCCCGACGCGATGCAATGCTCGATCGTGGCATAGTAGCAGACGTTGAAGTGCAGGTGACGCATCTCGCGGTGGGTGCCCCAATAGCGACCGTAGAGCGCGCCGCTTTTGCGCACGTTGAAGGTGCCGGCGACGATTTCGTCGCCGCGACGGGCGATCAGGAAACAAAGATTCTTCCGGAACCGCTCCCGCAGAAGAGGAAAGAGCTCGGGGGTGAGGTAGCGGCGTCCCCAGGCGAATTTGTCGATCGTCGTCCGATAGAGACGATACATCTCGGGATAGAGATCCTCGGGAATGTCGTCTCCCTCCAGAACCTCGATCTCGATGCCCTGCTCGCCGAGGATGCGCCGTTCCCGCTTGATTTCCTTGCGACGCTTGTGGCGAAGCGCGGCGAGATAGTCGTCGAAGGACTGATAGCCGTGGTTGCGCCATTTGTATTGGTAGCCCAGGCGCTGCACGAAACCGACGTCGGCGAGGGCCGATGCTTCTTCTTCCTCGCAGAAATTGACGTGTACCGAGGAGATCTCGTTCTCTTCGCAGAGGTCCCGCAGAGCCTTCCCGAGCGCGCGCACGATGCCGAGCCGATCGAGGTGCGGCGCCACCAGGAAACGGACCCCGGCCGCCGGCGTGAAGGGCACCCCGACGAGCATCTTGGGGTAGTACTCGATGCCGCCACGGTAGGCGGCGTCGGCCCACGCGTAGTCGAAGACGAATTCGCCCTCGCTATTGGTCTTGAGGTAGAGCGGACACGCGGCGACCAGGCGATCGTCCTGGTACAACGCCAGGTGCTGCGGACTCCAGCCTGTCTGCCCGCCCACGCAGCGCGCCTCTTCGAGCGAGGCGAGCCACCCCCATTCGAGAAACGGGGATTCTTCGCCGACGAGCGCATTCCACTCGTCCTCGCGCACGTCGTGGGCGAGTTGCGTGAGGACGCGCATCTGGAAGAGGGCCGGCTCCGAACTCATCACTTCCGATCCTCGTATGGGAAGGTC
>JAPOLW010000560.1 GCA_029976905.1 bacterium
GCCAGCCCCCGAGGGGGTGGACCCGGTCGATTTCCCGCAGTTGCCCGCGGAAATCGGCCGATGCCAGAACCAGCGTACCGGCGCGTTGCGGCGCGCGCTGGGTCGGAGGCGAGCGTGTCAAAAGAAGGCGGCCCTCGCGACAGGCGAGCGTCTCGATGCCCTGGCGGTCGAGATGGCGCAGGCAGACCGCATCGAAACCCAACCACCGTAGCCAACCAGCGAGTCTCTCGAGCGAGCGATCGACCGCAAAACGGGGCAGCCCATCGGTCACGACGCCACCTCTTGCCCGGGCGTCACGACGCCTCGTCCTGCCCGGGCCGGCAAGAGCCAAGCGCCGCGAAGGGATCCCCGGGCGCGGCCTCGCTGCGCTCGGTCACCGCCGCGAGCGCCGTCCGCAGGTCTCCCCCGTTCGCGTCCAGCACGCACTGGAACCGATCGAGATGGGCCAGGTAGGCGTAGTGGGCGAGCAGGACCGCGTTGTTCACCTTCTCCTCGGGACCGAATTCGGCGAAGATCTGCCGCCGCTGCGCAAGAACCTCCTGCGCCGCGAGCGTTCCATCCTCGCCGCGCTGGTAGAGAGCCCGCAGGCGCCCCAGGGCGGCACCCCAGCGACGCGAGCGCTCAACCTGCGCCTCCCAGGCCGCACGCGCCTGCTCGGCCTCGGGCGAATCCGTGCCGTCGCGTGCTTCGAAGAACCTCACCACCCCGACACCGCCCGCGAAGGTCGCAAAGGACTCGTTGAAGGTCGTCCGACCCGAGAGGTAGGTCGTGCGATGCAGCAATTCGTGGAGAAGCAACCGCACCAGCGGCACCGGCTCCAGGTCGAGCCACGAGGAGAGCACCGGGTCGTCGAACCAACCCAGGGTGCTGAACGCCGCCGAGGTCCGGACGTAGGTGTCGTAGCCCTCTGTCCTCAAGCGCGCGGCTTCGGCTTCGGCCTCCACGCTCTCGAAAAACCCCTTGTAGGCGACGTCTCCCACGATCGGGAACCACCAGACGTAGGGCTGCAGCCGCAGGCGCTCCGATGCCGAAACCACCGACAGGAGCGCGCCCGGACCGACGTCGGCAATCGACCCGTAGGCGCCCCCGACGTTCATCCCGAGTCGTTGCTGCGCGAATTCGCGGGCCTCGAGCACGAGCTCGAGTCGCGCCCGCTGGGTCGTCGAGAGCTCTCCCGACGCGAGACGAGCATCGATCGGTTCGCGGCTCCAAAGGATGCGCGTCTCTTCGTACGCCGCGCGCAGGACGTAGGTCGGCGAACACCCCCCGCACCCCACCGCAAGGAGCGCGAGCCACGCCACCGCACGCAGGCGACCCGCCGGATCGCGTTCAACCCACCGCATCATCGACGGGTACGTTCCCGGAGCGGGCGCGCCCCCCCGCGTACTGGAGCTCGTAGAGGCGGGCGTAGATCTCCCCCCGCTCCAGCAACTGGCGATGCGTCCCGACCTCACGGACGCGCCCCTTGTGCATCACGACGATGCGGTCGGCCCGCTCGACAGTCGATAGACGATGGGCGATCACGATGGCCGTGCGCCCGCGCAGAAGCCGCTCCAGCGCCTCCTGGATGCGCTGCTCGGTCTCGGTGTCGACGCTCGACGTCGCCTCGTCGAGCACCAGGATCCTCGGGTCGTACGCCAGCGCGCGGGCAATCGCGAGCAACTGGCGCTGACCGGCCGAGAGATTATTGCCACGCTCGCGAATGGGTTCGTCCATGCCGCGCGGCAGCGACTCCACGAATCCGCCGAGATTCGCGGCGCGGACGGTCCTCCAGAGATCCTCCTGGGAGACCCCCGCGCGGCCAAGGGCCACATTGCTGGCAACGCTGCCCACGAAGAGAAAGGCGTCCTGCAGGACGATCCCGACTTCGCGTCGCAGATCGCGCAGCGCCCACTCCCGGACGTCCCGCCCCGAGACCCGGACGGTCCCACGTCCGACGTCGAAGCTCCGACCGAGCAGCCGGGTGAGCGTCGTCTTCCCCGACCCCGTCGCACCCACGACCGCCACCGTCTCCCCGGGCCGCACGGTGAAGCTCACGTCGCGCAGCACCCAATCTTCGCGCTTGTAGGCAAACCAGACGTTCTCGAAGACCACCTCACCCCGGTTCGGATCGGACTCGCGCACCGGCACCGGCGCCTCGGGATGGGGTTCGACCGGAGTGTCGAGAAGTTGGAAGATGCGCTCGGCGGCGGTCATCGCGGACTGCAGGACCGCGTATTTCGCGGAGAAGTCGCGAATCGGGATGAAGAATTTCTGCATGTACTCGATGAAGGCCACCAGGGTACCGAAAGCGATCACCCCCGAGAGAATCTGCCCGGAGCCATACCAGACGACGATCGCCATCGAGATCGAGCTCACCGCTTCCACGATGGAGAAAAGCGATGCCTCGTAGATGTTGGATCGATGATTGGCGTCGCGATGGGCGCCGTTGTAGCGCTCGAATTCCTCGAAGCTCTCCCGCTCGTGGGCAAAGAGCTGGATGATCGGCATGCCCGAGATCGCTTCCTGGAGAAAGCTGTTGATGCGTGCAATGCGTTCGCGGATCGTCCGGTAGGTGACCCGGGCGCGCTTGCGGAAGAAGTTGATCGCGAGCAGGAGGACGGGCACGACCGTGAGCGTCACCGCGGCGAGCCGCCCGTCGAGCCAGAAGAGCAACGCCACGATCCCCGAGAGCGTCAGGAGGTCCATGAAGATCGTCATGGCCCCGGTGGCGAAGGCCTCGTTGAGCACGTCGACGTCGGTGGTCACCCGGGTCACGAGTCGTCCAACCGGATTCCGGTCGAAGAACGACTGTGGGAGCCGTTGCATGTGCTCGAAGAGATCCCGCCGCAGATCCGCGAGACTTCGCTGAGCGACCGACATCGTGAGGTAGTACTGGAGATAGAGAGCCGCGAACTCTCCGAGGACGGCGGCGAAGAAGATGGCCGCGACCCCGGCGAGCCCCCAGGAGACGGCCACCGCGCGCTCCACCGAGATCCCCACCGACCAGCTCGAGACGTGATCGTCGGAGACGGCC
>JAPOLW010000561.1 GCA_029976905.1 bacterium
TTTTATCGAAGGCGTGGTGTTCAGCCTGATGCCGGACGAGAAATTCGACCGCCGGCTCAATCCGGCGCACGGGCGGGTAACGCATACCGGCTGGGGGCCGGTGCTGGTGGCCATTGCCGGTACCCTGGTCGGCGCCATTGCCGCCGGGAACGCCGTCGTGCTGAAACCCTCGGAGGTCACACCCCATACGTCGGCGCGGCTCGCCGAAACCCTGCCGCACTATCTCGATTCCGACGCGATCGCTCTCGTCGAAGGGGGTGTCGAGGAGACGACGGCACTTCTCGAACAGCGTTTCGACCATATCCTCTACACGGGCAATGGTCAGGTCGGGCGCATCGTCATGGAGAAGGCGGCCCGGCACCTGACTCCGGTGACCCTCGAACTCGGCGGCAAGAGCCCCTGCATCATCGACCGAACCGCGAACATCGAAGTCACCGCGCGACGGATCGCCTGGGGGAAATTCATCAATGCGGGTCAGACCTGCATCGCCCCCGACTACCTCCTGGTCGAGGACTCCGTGCACGACGAGCTGGTTGCGGAGATCGAGAAGGCCGTGCACTCCTTCTACGGAGAAGATCCGCAGACCACCCCCGACTACGCACGCGTGGTCAACGAGCGCCATCACGGCCGGTTGACCCGACTGCTCGAGGGCCAGGAGATCGCCTTCGGCGGCAAAGCAGACGCATCGGAGTGCTACATCGCGCCCACGGTCCTGCGGGATGTCTCGCCCGACGCGGAGATCATGCAGAACGAAATCTTCGGGCCGATCCTGCCCACGCTTCGCGTCAAGAACGTCGACGAAGCGATCGCCTTCATCCGCGCCCGCGAGAAGCCACTGGCGCTCTACATCTTCACGTCCGACGCAGCGGTCGAATCCAAGGTCCTCGAGGAAACCAGCTCCGGCGGTGCGTGCGTGAACGGAACCATTCTCCACATCGGGGACCCGCGGATGCCCTTCGGCGGCGTCGGTGAAAGCGGCATGGGCGCCTACCACGGACGAAGCACCTTCGAGACGTTCAGCCACCGAAAGGCCGTCCTCAAGCGCGGCTTCCGTTTCGACATGAAGATGATGTACCCGCCCTACACCAAGTTCCGGACCAACATGGTCAAGAAGATGGTCTGAACCACCCCGCCCGGAGCGAGCCGACGACGCCCGCTCTGTCGTGGAAGGGGCCACCGGTCCGGAGACGACGTCCCGGCCGGATGCGATCGATGCGGTCTGGGGATGGGGCCGTGGCCCCCGCCCTTTTCGAGCTTGCTGGACTTGACGGTCCAAATGAAAATGATTATCAATTTCTCCAATGGCGCGGCTCCTGCCGCGCTCTCCGAATCCATGAGATCCGCCAAGCCACCGGCCGCCCGCCGCAGCGCTCGCCTGCGCGGACTCGGCTTCGCCCTCGGCCTCCTCCTCGTCGCGCCGCCGACCACCGGGGCCGCCGGCACCGAGGAACGCATCCGGCTGCTCGAAAAGCAGCTGCAGATGATGCAGGGCGAACTCCAGGCCCTGCGCGAGGAGGCCGCTCGCGAGAAGGCGGCCGCGCAGCGGGCGCGCGAGGAACAGGAGACCAAGACCGACGTCATCGCCGAGACCGTCGACTCCATCAAGTCGACGATGACCATCCCCGAGGAAATGGAGTTCCAGGGGCAATACGGCTTCGCCCCGGGCGCCTCGAAGGTCTACCGACGCGACCGCGGCCTGTCGGTGGGCGGCTACGGCGAGATCGTCTATCGCAAACCCACGACGAACCGGGTGCGCACCGCGGGCGGGGTCACGGTGGACCAGACGCGGTCCGATGCGCAGCGTCTGATCCTGTACACCGGCTACAAGTTCAACGACTGGATCGTCTTCAACTCCGAGATCGAGTTCGAACACGGCACGACCGATCCGACCGTAACGCAGGGCAGCGGCGGCTCGGTCTCGGTCGAACTCGCCTACCTCGACCTCTTTCTGGCCGACTGGGCCAACTTCCGTGGCGGCGTCGTGCTCGCGCCCATGGGCATCATCAACGAGATCCACGAGCCCATCGGCTTCTTCGGAGTCGACCGCCCACTGGTGGACCGGACGATCATCCCGACGACCTGGCGCGAAATCGGCGTCGGTCTTTTCGGAGATCCCCTGCCCGGCCTGAGCTACCGCGTCTACGCGTTCAACGGCCTCAATGCGGCCGGCTTCAGCCCGGCCGGGTTCCGCGGCGGGCGGCAAAAGGCGTCGAAATCCCTCGCGAACGACTGGGCCTTCGTCGGCCGCGTCGACTACGAACCCATCCCCGACCTGATCGTGGGCACGTCGGTCTACACGGGCAACTCGGGGCAGGGTCAGAACTTCGAGGGCGATTCCGGCGCCCAGGTGCGGCTTCCGTCCGCGCTCACCACCATCTGGGAAGCACACGGCCAATGGCGCTGGCAGGGCATCGAGGCGCGCGCCATGCTTGCGGCAAGTTGGCTCAGCGATGCCGGTGATCTCACCCTGGCGCTGCGGGATGTCGGCAAGCTCGACAGTGACGAGACGATCGCAAACCAGATGCTCGGCATGTACGCCGAGATCGGCTACGACATCCTGCCCTGGATCTTTCCCGATACCGGCCAGCAATTGCTGCCCTTCTTCCGCTACGAGTACAACAATACGCAGCTTCACGTCCCCAGCGGCCCGACCTTCCTGGCCGACGGTGCATTCCAGGATCGGATCTGGACGATCGGCTTGAACTACCGGCCCATTCCGCAGGTCGTCCTCAAAGCAGATTATCGCGACTGGAGCCCCGTGACCGGAACGAAGGCGAATACGGTGGACCTTGGTCTCGGCTTCGTCTTCTGAGCGGCGCGCGCCCCGCGTCGCCCTGCTCTGTGCCGCGACGGTCCTGGCCGCCGTGACCGCCGCACCGGCCGCGGTCTACTACGGCAAGCAGGACGCTACAACCAACCTAGCTACTGTTGGCTACGTTAGCAGTCTGTTTGGTGGTGAAAGCGTAGTCGCTCCTTACGGCGCTATGAAGGCTATTGCTAACGGCAGAGTTCCAGC
>JAPOLW010000562.1 GCA_029976905.1 bacterium
AGGACCCCGCAATCACGCCCGCGCCACTCACGCCGAAGACCTGACGGACCTCGGCGCGTCCGACCGTGCGTTCGCGCAGCGTCGGCTCGAGCATGCCCTCGAGGGCCTCACGGACCTGATTGATGGCATCGTAGATGATCGTATAGAGCCGCACGTCCACGCCTTCGCGCTCGGCGAGCTTGGCGGCCTTGGGCTCGGGTCGGACATTGAAACCGATGATGACGGCATTGGATGCCGAGGCCAGAAGGACGTCGGACTCGGTGATGCCACCGACCGAGAAATGAATCGTGGAGACCTGAACTTCCTCGTTCCCGAGACGGGTGAACGCATCCGTCAGGGCATCGACCGAACCCTGAACGTCGACCTTCAGGACCACCCGCAGTTCCTTCATGTTCGCCGATTCGAGCTGCTTGTAGAGGTCGTCGAGCGAGACCTTGGTCGGCTTGCTCAACTCGGCCTGGCGCTGCTTGTCGCTGCGGTGTTCGGCAACCTGCCGCGCCGTGGCTTCGTCGGCCACGACGGCGAAGGAATCCCCCGCCTGCGGTACGCCACTGAGCCCGAGGATTTCGACCGGAGTCGAAGGCCCGGCTGCTTCCATGCGCTTGCCCTGCCAGTCCAGCATGGCGCGCAATCGACCGTGCTGGAGGCCCACCACGAAGGGATCACCGGGGCGCAGGGTACCTTCCTGGACCAGGACGGTGGCGACCGGGCCCCGTCCGCGATCGAGTTTTGCCTCGACGATGGAACCGCGAGCACGGATTTCGGGGTTCGCCTTCAGCTCCAGGACATCGGCCTGCAGCAAAACCATTTCGAGAAGCTGATCGATGCCTTCCCCGGTCTTTGCCGAAACCGGAACGAAGGTCGTATCGCCCCCCCAGTCTTCGGGAACGACTCCGTGACCGGAGAGCCCCTGTTTCACCTTCTCGAGATCTGCGTCCGGGCGATCGATCTTGTTGACCGCCACGATCACGGGAACCTCGGCCGCACGTGAGTGGTTGATCGCCTCGATGGTCTGCGGCATGACACCGTCGTCGGCGGCCACGACCAGGATGACGATGTCGGTGACTTTGGCACCGCGCGAGCGCATCTCGGTAAAGGCCTCGTGGCCGGGGGTATCGAGAAAGGCGATGCGGCGGCCATCGACCTCTGCCGTGTAGGCTCCCATGTGCTGGGTGATTCCACCGGCTTCGCCTTCGGCAACGCGCGCGCTCCGGATGTAATCCAGAAGCGAGGTCTTTCCATGATCGACGTGGCCCATCACGGTCACGACCGGATCGCGGGGCAAGGGCTCTCCGCGGGTCTCCTCCGCCTCGGTACCCTCGATCTCCTTGTCGGCGTCGAACGTGACGTTCTCGACGGTGTAGTCGAATTCCGAAGCGACGAGTGTGGCGTGATCGACGTCGAGGAAGTGGTTCATGGTCGCCATGACACCCATTTCCATGAGCTTCTTGGTGACCTCGCCCGCCTTGAGACCCATCGCCTTTGCGAGATCCCCGACGGTGATTCCCTCGGAGATACGCACCTGCCGCTTCCGTGCGGACGGCGTCGTGATTTCCGTGCGCTTCTGCTCTTTCCCGGGAGCCGCGCGCCGCTTCTGCGGCTTTCGGCTCATGCGGCCGCCCATGCGGTCGTTGAAGCCGTCGAACTGGCCGGGCTTGCGGATGACCCGTTTGCCCTTGCGCCGCCGCTGGGTGTCGTCGCGGGCCGGTGCCTCGCCCACCGGTCCGGGCTCGGCGCCCGGGGCTGCCCGTGCCGGGCGCGGCGGCGGTTCTGCCTTCTTGAGGTCGATCTTGCCGACGACCTGCACGCGCCGCATTCCATCGTCGAGGCTGGGCGCATTGGAGGCGACACGCTGGGCCGCCGGCCGGCTCGACCCGCTTGCCGCCTCGGTCTCGGTCGCCGCATCGGCCGCGACCACCGGGGTCTGCAACGTTTCGACCGGCGCTTTTTCGGCGGCGACCGCCGGCGGATCTGAGGTCACCTCGGCCGCTGGAATCTCCGATTTGGGAGGCTCCGGCAGATCCAGCAGCGCCGCATCGTCCGACGCGTCCTCCTCGCCACCGAGAATCGGCGTCGGGTCCTGGGGCAGAAGCGCCTCGTCGATCGTCCCGCCCGAGGGTGTCGGCGGCAGATCCGGCAGATCCAACAGGCTGCCGTCGTCACCGTCGCCCGCATCGAGAGTCGCCGTTTCCCTGCGATCGACGATTTCGACCTTCTTCGCGCGTCGTCGGATGACGTTGGGGCGCACCCTCGCTTCGACGATGCGTTCGCGCGTGGTGATCTCGCCTTCGCCGTCACGCTCGGTGACCAGGCGCTCTCCGACGACGCGCTCGTCGCCGACGCGAATCGAGGCCTCGGAACCCCGGCCCACGGCGAGTTCGAGGCGGGCGATGTCCGGATCGGCGAGACTGCTCTGCGATTTCTTCCCGCTGATGCCGAGCCCCTCGATTCTGGCGAGGAGCTCCTTGGTCGGCATGCCCCATTCCTTCGCCAGTTCGTGGATCCGCTTACCCATGATGCTTTCGATGCCTCCGTTCGCCCGACTCAGAAACGCCCGCCCGTCGCAAGCAGAGCCTCACGTGGCTCCCGTGCGATTCGGCGACGCAGCCCCGGCACGACCTTCTTCTGTCTCGCGAAAACACGCGCGCACGCCTCCGCCCGATGGAGGTAGCTACCGCGACCGCCCGTCGCACGCCACTCCAACCCGCCATCGGCCGACAGTCCGAAGCGAAGGAGTTCCACCCGTGGCGCACGTGTCCCGCAGCCGGCACAGGTCCGCTCCGGCGTATGGCGACGGCGAAAAAAGGCCGACGGTACGCTCAAACCTTGTCTCCCTCCACCGACGCCTCTCCTTCGGTCGGGGCGTCGATCCCGCCAACCACGGCACCGGAATCGTCTTCCTCGGCCGCTTCATCGATCCCGAGTTGGGCCTCTTCGAGGGCCGCGGCCTCCTCTGCCTCGCGTCTTGCCTTCACTTCGGCAACGTGGGGAATGGCGGCTTCGCGGATCGCG
>JAPOLW010000563.1 GCA_029976905.1 bacterium
CGCCTCCGGGAGGGGAAGACCGCTCGACCGCAAGACCCCTTCCTTGATCTTGCGCACGGCCAACGGCCCATTTTCGGCGAGCTTGGCGGCCAGTTCGCGCGCCTTCGGCTTCAACTCGAGTGCGGGAACGACGTAGTTCAGCAGTCCCAGCTCCAGCGCTTCCCGCGCGGTGAAGGGGTCTCCGATCAGGAGGATCTCGAGCGCCTTCGCCCACGGGATCTGTCGTGGGAGTCGTGTGAGCGAACCGCCACCGGGAAGAAGGCCGCGCTTGGCTTCGGGAGTGCCGAAGATGGCATGATCCGAAGCAATTCGGAGGTCGCAGGCGTTGGTCATTTCCGTTCCACCGCCGAGGGCGTAGCCGTTCACGGCAGCGATGATCGGCTTGTAGATTTCGAAGCCACGCAGGATCGCGTCGGTGAACATCTGGAGGTTGCCCATGAGACGATGGTCCCAGTCGGTCTCGGGCTGCCGTGCGCCGGTGACCAGGGGCATCGTCAGTTTGAGGTCTCCCCCGGCGCAGAAGTTCTCCTCGCCTTCTCCCGTCAGGATGGCGACTCGAAGATCGTCGGAATCGCGGAATTCGTACCAGGCCTCGGCCATCCGCACGAGCATCTCCGGACTCAAGGCGTTTCGAGCCTCGGGCCGGTTCATGGTCAGGGTGAGGACGCCGTCGTTTTTTTCGACGAGGAGATGGGGACGGTCTGTGGGCATGGCGGTCTCCTTCGGTTCGGGAAGAACCTAGCCTCGGCGACGGCGCCCTGCACCCGGTGTTCGTCGCGCGGAAATTCGTGCGGCAGCGGCTTCGCCCCCGTCGGGGGAGGCGTCTTCCAGCCGGCATCGAAAACGAAGACGTTTTCCGACGAGGAAGTCGTATGGCTTCGGGCTTTGGGAAAAGTCGAGTAGGACGGTGCCATGTCCGTCGATCTCGGAGCTCTTTTTGGGGCGGGGGTGGCCGTTCTCACCGTCGAGTGTCAGCGCGGCGTGATCGGCCCGGCGGGTCCGCTTCCCGCGCTCGTCGAGGAAGTGAGCCGCAGCGGCATCATTCCGCGGGGCGCGGCCGTGCTGGAGGCGGCGCGCTCGGCCGGCGTGCCGGTTTTGCACGGGACCGTCGTGAGAAGGGCCGACGGCGGGGGTGTGACCCAGAACTGCAGACTCTTTACCGCTACGGCGCGCTCGGGCGCGCCTCCCCTGCTTGCGGGGAGCGACGCGCAGGCGGTCATCGAGGAGTTCGGGCCCGGGCCGCTGGATTGGGAGGTGCCGCGCTACCACGGTGTCTCGCTCTTCCATGGTACCGAGTTGGACGCGATTCTACGGAGCCTCGGCGTCGCGACGGTCGTCCTGCTGGGAGTGAGCCTCAATATCGCCATCGCCGGGACAACGATCGAAGCGGTCAATCGTGGTTATCAGGTGGTCCTCCCGCGCGACGGAGTCATCGGAACTCCCGTGCAATACGGCGAGGCGATGCTAGAACATACGCTCAAACTTCTGGCCACCGTGACCACGTGTGGATCCGTGATCGAGGCGTTCGAGGCTGCCTGAGAGTCGCCGGGCTGGAGCCGGACCTCCGGGGGGTCCCGGAGGGCGGCCTTCGCCCATATCGGGCCTCGGTGTCGTCGAAAAGGAGCCGGGGGGCGCCCCCGGGAGTTCTCCTCGACAAAGAGGCCCGGTGCGGCCCCGCGCCTTCTGGAGGTGTGACTTTCGCCCGGAGCGGTGGTTTGGGGGAGGAGCCGATCGCGCTTCGAGAAGCGCGATTCGCGCATTTCCCGCGTTGACAAGCGTCGACGCCATGGGGTTTGCTGGGCGCACTCGAAAGAGGCAGCGCGAATGAAGAATTGGACGAACGGGATGAGGCTCTTTCGTGGAGGACCATTTGGGCGCGCTGCTCCGGTGGGTGCCGTCGCCGGGGCTGCCCTGGTTCTGCTGGGGCTCGCGGGCGTGGCGGGCGCTGGTCAGGGCCCCTGGGATCGAACGGAAACCCGGGAGCCGTGTTCGAGTTTCGAGCCCTTGAGGCAGCCGTTCTTTGGAGACTCCCACTTCCATACCGTCCTCTCCGCGGATGCTGTGATCAACGGTACGGTCAACACGCCCAGCGATGGATATTCTTTCGCCAAGGGAGGAGCCCTCCCGTACTCGTCGGGGAACGCCGTCCCGGAGGCGCAACTGAGGCGACCACTCGACTGGGCGGCTGCCACGGATCACGCCGAGTTCCTCGGCGAGACCTCGATCTGTCAGGACCCGACCCATCCGGGGTACGCCTCCGACGCCTGCGTTCAGGTCCGCGTGGAAATCGGCCAGCAATTCGACGGCCCCCGGGACTCGGCCAGCTTCCTGACCTACTTCTTTCCGACGATCGCGCCTGGCACGCCACGTTTTGGCTGGTGCGGAACGGAGGGAGCCGAATGCCTCGACCGTTCCTCCATCGTCTGGCAGAGCATCCAGGACGATGCCGAGCTGCATTACGATCGCAGTGCGGCTTGCTCGTTCACGAATTTCGTTGGGTACGAGTGGAGTGCGAATACGTCATTCAAGAACCTTCATCGCGTCGTGCTCTTCCGCAATGAGCACGTTCCCTCTCTCCCGACCAGTTACTTTGAAGAACCGCACGAGATCGGGCTCTGGCACGCCCTCGAAGCAGGTTGTGATCAGGCGGGGAACGGGTGCCAGTCCCTGGCAGTACCGCACAACTCAAACATTTCCGGCGGCAGTATGTTCTCCGCGCTGCGGGAGGACGGAACCTCGTATTCCGCCGAAGACGCCGCTCTCCGCGGGCGCAAAGAGCGGCTGGTCGAGGTGGTGCAGCACAAAGGGGATTCGGAGTGCCATCCCTCCTTTTCGAATGACGAATTGTGCGGCTTTGAGGAGGCTGGGGTTGGATCGCAATTGCCGACGGACGAACCCCTCGAGGAGAACTACGTTCGCTGGGGCCTGAACAAGGGACTCCAGGAACACCGCCGTATCGGCGTCAATCCGATGGCCTTTGGTTTCATCGGCGCCACCGACACCCACATGGC
>JAPOLW010000564.1 GCA_029976905.1 bacterium
GCGAAGAGGCCGCGTGGCTGGTCCAGGACCAAGATCCGTGAGCACAGCATGGGCGTCAACGTCAGGGCCACGACCGAAGAGGCGACGATGGCCACCGCCACCGTGACCCCGAACTCGAAGAAGAAACGGCCGATCACGCCCTGGATGAAGGCCACGGGCACGAAGACGGCGACGAGCGTCAACGTGGACGCAATGGCGGCGAAGGCGATCTCGTTGGTTCCGATGAGGGCGGCTCGCCGACGCCCCGCGCCCTCCTCCATGTGCCGATGTGCATTCTCGAGAACGATGATGGCATCGTCTACGACCACGCCGATCGATAGGGTCAAGGCCAGCAGGGTGAGGCTATTTACCGTGAAGCCGAAGAAGTACATCGCTCCGAACGTCGCCAGCAACGAGGTCGGGATCGTGACCGCCGGAATCAGCGCGCTGCGCGGGGTGTGGAGGAAGAGAAAGATGACGAGGATGACGAGGAGCCCTGCCACCACCAGAGCCTCCTGCACCTCTGTGACCGACTCCTCGATGAAGCGGGCACCGTCGTACGACACGACCATGCGATAGCCGGGTGGGAGCCCCGGCTGCATCGCCTCGACCTCGGCCCGCACCGCCCGCGCCACACTCACGGCGTTCGCATTGGATTGCTTGATGATGCCCACCGAGACGTGGGGGCGGAGATTGAAGCGCGCCAGACTTCGCTCCCCTTCGTCGCCTTCCTCGGCCCGACCGATTTCCCGAAGCCGGACCGGCACGCCATCGCGGTAGGCGATGATGAGGTCCTCGAACTCCGCCGCCGATGAGATCTCTCCCTCGGTGTTGACCACGAATTCCCGCGTGAGCCCTTCGATGCGACCCGACGGAATCTCCACGTTCTCCCGCCGCAGCGCCTCCACGACGTCGGCTACCGTCAGGCGATGGGCGCCGAGGCGGGCGGCTTCGAGATAGATCCGGATGGCGAGGCGCTTCTCTCCCCCAATGGGGACCGAACCGACACCCGGAAGTCGTTGAAGCCGTTCCTTGACGACGGTATCGGCGTACCCGGAAAGCTCTCGAAGACTCGCCCGGTCGGCGTTGAGCGAGATCCAGAGAATCGCCCGCGCGTCGAGGTCGATCTTGCTCACGACCGGCTCCTCGCTATCGGGCGGGAGAAGCGAGCGCGCGCGGGCCACCCGATCCCGGACGTCCTGCGCGGCAAGGTCGATGTCTCGATCGAGATCGAATTGGATGCTGATGTTGCTGGTCTGCTCGACGCTCTCGGAGGTCAGGGTATCGATCCCTTCGATGGTGCTGACCGCCTCCTCCAGGATCTCGGTGACCTCTTTCTCGACGACCTCCGGGCTCGCGCCCGGCAACAGGGTCACCACACTCACGGTCGGGAATTCGATGTTGGGCAACTCGCGGACCGAGAGGTTCGCGTAGCCGATCGCTCCAAAGAGAACGAGAACGAGCGAGAGGACGGTTGCGAGAACCGGCCGTTCGATGGAAAGGGACCACGGCGTCATGTCAGTCCGCCGGTGACGCGCCGACCTCTTCCGCGGCGACGTCACGCACCTGAAGGGTCTCGTCGAGAGAGAGTTTCTCGTGTCCCGTCACCACGACCATGTCCCCCGCGGTCAGTCCCGACACCACCTCTACACGGCCCGGAAGTCGCACACCCGTCGACACCGATCGGGCGCTCGCCATCTCGTCGTCGACGACGAAGACGACCAGACGTGACGCCGTGGGAACGATGGCTTCCTCGGGAACGATCACGGCCTTCTCGTGCCGTTCGAGCTGCACCTCGACGGTTCCGAACTGACCGGGGCGCATCAGACGGTCGGGATTCGGGACCTCCGCCTTCACCAGCACCGTCCGATTGTCCCGGTCGACCGACGGGTCCACGAAGGTCACCCGCCCGCGGAACGGGCGCTCCTGTCGACTCGACACGTGCACCTCGACGAGCAGCCCCTCGCGGAGTCGGGCGACGTAACGCTCGGGCAGGGAGAAGACCATCTCGAGAGGATCGTCGTCCACGAGAAGCCCTAGAGGCTCCCCCTCGTTCACGAAGGCGCCGGCGTCCACCCGCAACCGACCGAGCACTCCGGCAAACGGCGCTTCCAAGACCGTCTCGGCCAACTCGGCCTCGGCAAAGGCAACGTTCGCGCGAGCGACCTCGAGGGCCGCCGCCGCCCAGTCCGCCTCGGCGGTCGCATCGTCGTGGGCCTGCTCCGATGCGACACCCTTGGTTCGCAGGGTCTGGCTGCGCTCGTAGCTCCGCTGGGCGTTCGCCCGGCGCACCTCGGCCTCGGCCAGGCCTGCGCGGGCCTGGTCGAGGCGAGCCGCCACGTCGCGATCATCGAGCAAGACGAGCGGCGTACCCTTCTGGACCCGGGCTCCCTCGGCGACCGGAAGACCCCGCACCGCTCCCGAACGTCGAGCCTTGAGCTCGATGCTCTGATCGGCTTCGAGGCTTCCCACCGCCTCCACGACGACGTCGACGTCCTCGATGCTCACGGCCGCCGTTTCGACCGGGATCGCCCGGCGATCGGTCACCGGTCGTTCGGAAGGACCGGAGCAGGCGCTGGCGAGGACCCCGAAAAGCAGGCCCGGGATCCAGGCCGCCCGACGCAGAGGAGGGCCAATCATCACAGGCACAATAGGCCACCCCCGACCGCATTCAAGCCGATCGCTTGACGGGTGGCGATTCAATGCGGAGGATCGCGGGCGCCCATGCTCAATGGAATCTGGCTCTTCTTGATGCTCGGCTCGATCGTCTTCGCGGCGTGGAACGGCCGACTCGACGAGGTGACCGCGGCGCTCTTCTCCAGCGCCCGCTCGTGCACTGCGCGCCAGCCAGCGAAGCCCGACGCCAGCTCGCGGTTCACCATGAACGACACGCCCTTGCGCAGCAGCTGCAAGAACGCCGCGCGCTCCGCGACCATCTCGGTCCACGAGTTCCACCCCGCCGACAGCTTGCGGTTCAGCATGTGGCTCAGCCCGCGGCGCAGCGCCTCGCGCTTCCGCAGCATCTCCTC
>JAPOLW010000565.1 GCA_029976905.1 bacterium
GCAAAGCCGGTTTGGGTGCCAGGTATGAAGGTCAGCGCAGTGAGCGTGAAATCGTCGTAGAAGCTGTGGTCGGACCACTCTAATTCCGTGGTGCCGCGGGATAGAAGCGTGCCGAATGCACCCGACACCCACAGCGCGCCATCCGGGGCGTGTTTCCGTGTCGACCATGGGAAGCAATTACGAGACGCGGCTGGCGGTATTCACTGGAGAGTGCGGCACGCTCGAGGAAGAGCACTGCGACGCGGGTACGCTCACCAGGGACGAGGCGCGCATCTCTGTTCCGGTCGTCGCCGGTCAAACCTACTACTTCCTCGCCACCAGCGCGCTGGGCGCAGGTGCCGGTACACTGGTCTTCAACGTCGAGCCGTCGCGATAGGCGCCGTCCGGCGGTTTGCGACCCGCGTCGACGGACGATCGGAATGCCCGGTGCCCGCCGCGGCGGATGTCAATCGGAGACCGCGATGAAACTGGCCGCATCGTTGGTCTTTGCAGTCGAGTACGTCGCTTCCCAGCAGGCTCCCGAAGAATTTCGCAACTGCGCCCGGATCGGGAGTTCCACGCCGCCCAACGAACCCAGGTCGAGCAGACTACCCTTCCCGAGGAAAACGGCCTTGGCCCGACCCTCGCTCCCCGCCTTGAGCTTGAGCTTGCTGGCCCCGTCTGGCGTCCCTTCTTTGTCCTTGTACTTGAATCCGGGCCCTGCGACGGACCAGCATGGCTTGCCTGCGCAGTCCCCACCAGCGGGCATCCGGGAGGAGAGCAAAATCGACGTTCCACCGCCGGAGTACAGACAGAGCTCAAAATCGTCAGTCGACATCGGGTCTCCAAAGTCCCCGAAGGCGGTCGCCTGCCCACTCGCCCACTTCCAGACGGCTTTGTCCCTCGCGTCGATCAGTTGATCACGCAGGACCAATTTCGACTTGCCGGGCTTGACCGGCAACCGGCAAACCGGAGCCGGTGTCGACTCCCCGACACACGCGCCCCCCTGGCACGTCGCGGTGGTGCATAGAGTGCCATCGTCGCACGTATCCCCCTCGTTCAGCGGGGTTCCGACACAAACCCCCGCGGCACAGGCATCACCGACCGTGCAGGCACTGCCATCTTCACAGGCCTGTGCATCCGGCTCGAGCGTGCACGAGGAAGAGCAACAGTCGCCGTCCTCGACATTACCGTCGTCGCACTCCTCGTCTGCATCCAGGACTCCGTCTCCACAGGGAGAGCTGACGCAAAACGCATACGCGGGGAGGCAAAACCCGGACGGGCAGTACCTTGCCTCGGCGCCGCTTCGCAGTACCGCGGCCACCTCCGGTGCGAACGATTGGCTTACATTCGAAAGGCCGCCGGGCTGCAGGTGACAATAGCTCATGAGCGTCCCACCACCGGCCGGAAGCGAGGTCGGGCCGGAATAGCACCCGGATTCTCCCGCGAAGCACTGGTCGATCGGGGGCGAGTAGCAATGGGTATGGGGTGAACCGATGATATGGCCCGTTTCGTGGGCGAAGACCACGACGTCCCAATGCGCCAGGGGATCTCCCGGGGAAGTCGTGCCGTAGACCGAGGAAACCGCGTAGCCCCAGCCGTCATCGCAGAGTGTATCGAGGTAGGCCACACCACCATTGAGACTCTTGCCCGACACGAAGTGCACGAAGTCACGCTCCACACCGGCCTCGTGCATTCTCCAGCGGTTCGAGACCTCGGTCAGGACTCCGAGGCTATCACCCGCCGACCATGGATCCGGGATCTCCCAGAGGCGGATTCCCCGGAAGACGATGCGGAGAGACGCGGCCGAGTCGTAGATCGCGGAGACCGAGGCCGCAAGATCCGCCAGGTAGTCCAACGCATGCGCCGGATCGCCGAAAAGACCGAGAAATTCCTGGTCGCTATCGATGTACGGCTCCACCATGAGCGGGGTTACCACAGCGCCACGGGCCGCCGCGCGCGCCTCGATCGTGCTCGCAGCGACGGAGCCCTCCCCCAGCTTCGTGTTTGCCGACAGCCAGGGCTCTTCCCGGGAACGAAGGTCACCTGCACAGACGGGTGGTACCGCGACGCCGTCGGCAAGACTGCTCCAGGCGGCGGTGCGGTGCAATCCGGATTCATCGCGCCCAAAGCGGTAGACCTCCCCGCCGGTTTCGACAAAACCCCGCGCAAAGTCCGGCCCGACGACCAGCAAGGCGACCGATTCCGGGTCGGCGGCAACCCGACCACGAAAGTAGATGCGGTCCGGCCAGGTGAGCACACGCTCACCGTCGGAGGTCACCAGCGTCGCTCGTGCATCGCTGCGGAACGGCTCGAAGCGGGTCAACTCGAGGGTGACCGATCCGCTCGTACCCACGGGAAAATCGGTCAATCGAACATCCGACTGTGTGCGCACCCGAGCCAATTCGGCCTCGTTGATGCGGAGGGTGGCACCGGCACCGCGAGCCAGCCTTTCGGCTTCACGCTCGAAAAGCGTCGGCGCCGCAACGGCCGCTGCCGCGCCGGCCAGGAAGCTCACTGCGATACCGAAGGTCAAGCACACCGAGAAAATGATCGTCGTTCCCCTCATCGGGACATCCCTCCTGAAAGACCTGGAACTGCGGCAGGACGAGTCGAAACCTCGACCGCCTCGGCAGCTTCACGGCATCCATCGGACCCTCGAACATCTCTTCACCCCACCGCCCGACCCGAGCGACGCCGCGCATCGATTCCCACCCAGACCACAGGCCCGCGCCGAACCGGATTTACGGGACTTCCCTCCAGATTCGACGCGAAGCCGACGGCATCTCCCAGCGACCGCTCCGAGCCGGATGCCGTACCGTGTGACCACTCGAACCTAGCGCCTGTAGTCAGGGCAACGGAATGGCCTTTTTGTTTATTTCGACTGGCGAAAGGAAAACGAGCCGCGGCGCAAGCGCGATCCGGAGCCCTTCTCCACGGGACCGCCGCGGTGTCGGCGCGAGCAAGCGGCCCGGCTGGTCGCTCGAAGTTCTGGGCCGTCCGAAGACGTCGGTGTCGCTCGCG
>JAPOLW010000566.1 GCA_029976905.1 bacterium
CGACGGCGGGAGCCATGGTCGCCGCGATGGACGCCCTGCGGACGTCGTTGTCTCCGGCCGCGCTCGAGGAGGTGCAATACCGGTTCGAGGACGACGAGAGGTTCGACCTCCGATTGGCGCCCTTCTTTCTCGATGGCGTGCCCCTGCGCGAGATGGACGATCGTTCGCGCACCCATGTCGCTGCGCTGCTCGACGCTTCTCTGGGGCCCTTTGGTCGCGGGCGTGTCGACGCCATCCGCGCCCTCGAAGACGAAGTCCTCCAGCGACAACGAGACGCTGGGTGGCACCGGGCCCTCTGGGCGCGCTGGTCGGGGATCTGGGGCCGGGATCTGTACTACCTGACGCTCTACGGCGATCCAGGCTCGCCGGGCGCATGGGGGTACCGCTTCGACGGTCATCATCTTTCGGTGAACTTCACCGTCGTCGACGGCGAGGTCTCGGGAACTCCCTTCTTCCTCGGAGCCGAACCCCGGGAGAGCGCCGCTGGCATTCGCGTACTGGAGCGCGAGGAGGATCTGGCCCGCGCCCTTCTGGCATCGCTCGAATCGTCGCAGCGTGGGCGCGCGATCCTGGATCTCGAACCCGATCGCGGTGCCTTCGTTGGCTCCGGCTCTCGCCTCGAGGTCCCCATCCCTCCGGCCGGGATCGCGCGTGGCGATCTGGCGGTTGCACAGCAGGAACGATTTGACGAACTCCTCGAGGCCTACCTCGAGAACGTCGCGGCGCCGGTGGCGGCGCGAGAGCGTGCCCGGATCGACGCCGCGGGCCGGGGTGCGATCTACTTTGTTTGGGCCGGAAGTGACGAGCCCGGCCGACCCATGTACTACCGCCTTCAGGGGCCGACCCTCCTGATCGAATTCGACAATACGGTGGACGACGCCGACCACATTCATGCATTGTGGAGGGATGCCGAAGGGGACTTCGGCCACGATCTTCTCACCCAGCACTACGCCGACGCCCACGGGGTACCGGCCGGAAAGGATTGACGCAGGTGGCTTTGACCGACGGTCTCGATCTCATCGACCCCCATGCCTACGAACGACAGGGAACTCCGCACGATTCCTTCACGGATCTACGCCGGAGTTCGCCGGTCCACCCCTGCCATCCCGAGGGATACGGTGCGTTCTGGGCCATCACCAAACACGCCGACATCTGCGAGATCTCCAAGCAGCCCAATCTCTTTTTGAACGCGCCGGGGATCGTGGTCATGAACGAGGGCGAGGCGCGAGAGCGAGACGAAGGGATCGGCGCGATGCGCACGATCATCGAGATGGACCCGCCCGAGCATGTCGCCTATCGCAAGGTCACCAGTGCCTGGTTCACGCCGCGCGCCCTGAATCGCCTCGACGCATTGATCGATCAAAGCGCGCAAAATCTCATCGATGAACTCGCCGGGGCCAGCGGTGCAGGAGAGTGCGATTACGCGATCGATGTCGCTGCCGCCCATCCCCTTCGCATCCTCTGCTCCGTCCTCGGTGTCCCGCGGGAGGAAGAGCCGCGCGTGCTTCGGGTCACCAATGAACTCTTTGCGGCCGACGATCCGGAACTGCAGCGCTCGGCGGAGGACCGAAATGCCGCGATCCGGGAACTCGGCCTGGAGCTGTTCGAGTTCTTTTCGAAGATCATCGAAGACCGTCGGGCGAATCCCCGGGACGATCTCTCCAGCATCATCGCCAACGCGACGATCAACGGCGAGCCCATGGGGCCCATGGAGACCTTCGGGTACTGCTTGATCATCTTCACGGCAGGGCACGACACGACCAAGAATGCGCTCGTGGGGGCGATGGATGCGCTCCTCGAAAACCCCGGCGAGCTCGAGAAGTTGCGTGGTGGCGACGCGGCGGTGTCGGCGGCGGTCGAGGAGTCGGTGCGCTGGACGACGCCGGTGAACTACATGAAGCGGACGGCGGCTCGGGATACGAAATTTCGCGACCGCTCCATCCGCGCGGGCGATGAACTCGTTCTCTTCTACGCCTCGGCGAATCGGGACGAGGAGGTCTTCGAGGATCCCTTCTCCTTCCGGCTCGACCGCAATCCGAACCCCCATCTCGGATTCGGGATCGGGGAGCATTTCTGCCTCGGCGCCCACCTCGCGCGGCGCTCCCAGGCCGCGTTGCTCCGGCAACTGGGTCGTCGGTTGCAGACGATCGAGCGCAGCGGCGATCCCGCGCAGATCCGCTCGAGCTTCGTCGTCGGCTTGAAGCATCTTCCCGTGCGCTACTGCTTTACTTCGGGCTGAACTCGCGCGCGGCAGGATCGCGCCTGCCGCCGACACGTGGCTTCGTTACACGGCCGCGCCGTCGCCGGGCCGCGCCGTCGCGGGGCCGCGCCGTCGCCGGGCCGCGCCGTCGCGGGGCCCCGCCGTCGCAGGGCCGCGCCGTCGCAGGAGCAAGGCCTGTGGTCTTTGGCAGGTCAGCCGGGAGGCGACCTGCGTGGTGCGTCCCCGACGTACCCGGCGATGGTATCGCGCCAGGTGCGATACCCGGCGGCCAGAAGGTGGACGTGGTCGTTCGAGAGATCGCCCCGCAGGGCTCCCTGATCATCGACGAAGGCGGGGACGAGGTCGATCCAGACCGCGCCTTTTGCCGCAGCGACGGCCTCGATGGCCTCGTTGCGTTCCCGGATGTCGTCGCGGGCCTCCTCCCCCCGGGGCAGGATCGATTGGACGAAGATCTGCGTGGCGGGTGAATCCCTGGCGATTCGATCGAGGATCTGCTCGTAGGCGGCCGCAGTCTCGGCAACCGTCTTCTCGGCCGCCGCATCGCCGCCGCCAATCAGAAGAAAAATCTTTGCGGGTCTTCCCGCCGCGATCTGACCGATGCGCATCGCCACGTCTGCGCTCGTATCGCCGTCGATGCCTCGATTCTTCACGGGGAGATCGACAAAGAGTTCCGACCAGCGCGCCTCGTTGGTGATTCCATCGCCGACGAAGACCACGTCGCCGGGACCGACCGGAAATGCATCGAAGAAGCTTACATATCTCTACCGCTTGGGCAGAAC
>JAPOLW010000567.1 GCA_029976905.1 bacterium
CCCGACGGTCGTGGCGAGCAGGTCTGGGCCACCGGTCTGCGCAATTCGGTCGGCTTCGCCTGGAAGCCAGAGACGGGAGGCCTGTGGGCCACCGACAACAATCGCGATCTCCTGGGCGACGATTTTCCGCCGTGCGAACTCAACGAAATCGTCGAAGGAGGCTTCTACGGCTGGCCGTTCGCGAATGCGGACCGCGTGCCCGATCCGGATTTCGAACAGGGGTGGGAGAAGGAAATCGCCGCTTCGATTCCGCCGGCATTGCACTTCCCGGCGCATTCGGCGCCCCTGGGGATCGTCTTCTACGACGGGGCGCCCTTTCCCGAACGCTATCGCGGAGCCGCCTTCGTGGCGTTGCACGGATCGTGGAATCGATCGCGCAAGATCGGCTACGAGGTCGTCGCCGTTTCCTTTCCGACCGACGGCCCCCCGCGCTGGGAGTCGTTCCTGGCGGGCTTTCTGCACGACGACGAGGTGCTCGGCCGTCCGGTGGACGTCGCCGTGGGTCCCGACGGCGCGCTCTACGTCTCCGACGACTATACCGGCCAGGTCTACCGGGTCGCCTACGGGGAAGAAGGCGCGGCGCGACCGGTCGCGAGGCCCGCGCCAGCGCGGCCGGATGCCGATCCCCTCGCGGAGGTGGGTGCGGGGGAGAGACGTGCGGCGCGTGCGGCGGGAGAGACGCTGTGGGGCGAGGCGGGTTGCCCGTCGTGTCACGGGCCCGACCGGGACGAGGGACATCGGCCGCTCTCCGGATTGCAGGCCCGCTATTCGATCGAATCCCTCATGGGCTTCCTGGCCGCGCCACAACCGCCCATGCCGCTCTACCCTCTTGGAGACGACCAGCGTCGCGCCCTGTCGATCTACCTCTTCGAGCAGTCCCCCTAGCCGACGTCCGAGAACGACGGCGCGCGCTTCTCCAGATTGGCGGTGACCGCCTCGATCTGGTTGGGGTGGCCGATCAATCGTCCCTGAAGCGAGGCCTCGAGGCTGAAGGATTCCTCGGCGTCGGTATCCCAGCCGCGGGCGAGGAGTTCCTTGCCCGCCCGGATCGCATCGGGAGACTTGCCAGCGATCTCGTGTGCCAGGGCGAGCGCATCGGCGAGCGGCTCGGCGGTCAGGCGCGTCACGATCCCGAGGGACTGCGCCTCCTCCCCGCTCACCACCCGACCGGTGAACATCAGTTCCTTCAAGATGTCGAGGCGTAGGACACCGCGCGCCGTCTGGGTGATGCCCATGTCGGGGATCAGGCCCCACTTGATCTCCATGACGCTGAAGCGGGCCTCCGGGTGGGCAAGACGGATGTCGGCGCCCATCGCGATCTGGAAGCCTCCGCCGTAGGCGACGCCGTGGATCGCGGCGAGGACCGGGACGGGCAGGCTTCGCCAGACCCACGCGGCATCCTGGAAGGGATTGGCGGGTCCATTGCGCCGCGGTGCGGCGCGCCGTTGGCCCTGCCGTTGCCGCCGCCGGCCATGCCGCGAAAAGAGGCGAAGTCGAGGCCGGCGCAAAAACCCTTGCCATTGCCCGAGAGCACGACGGCACGCACGCGTTCGTCGCCCGCCAGATGCGCGCCCGCGTCGGCAATGGCTTCGAAGAGATCGCTGGACAGGGCGTTGTATTTGTCGGGTCGATTCAGTCGGACGTCGGCGACGCCTTGTTCGAGATCGATGGTGACGAGATCGTTCATCTTTCGTTCTCCGCGAGCCGGTTGGCGGCGGCGGCCAGGTCGAAGTCGAGCTGGGTCAGGCCGCCGGCGTCGTGTGTTTCGAGCTCGATCACGACGCGGTCGTATACATTGCTCCAATCCGGATGATGGTCCATCTTCTCCGCGACCAGGGCGAGGCGGCTCATGAAGCCGAAGGCCTCGACGAAGTTGCCGAAGCGCCACTCGCGACGAAGACGTCCGTCGGCGAGGGTCCAGCCAGGCAGGCTCCGCAGTTTTTCTTGAATCTCGGCGTCTGCGAGTTTCGTGGGTCGCGGCATGCGAGAACGCTAACATGCCGCTCTCCCAGCTCGCGAGGCGGCCTTCGACGGGGCGGGCGCATGAACTTCGCCACGAGGGCGTCGACCTCGTGAGGAAGGGGTCGTCGCGCCCGGGGCGGTGTCGCGGGTTGGTTCGGGATCCTAGTGCAGGAGTCCGGCCGAATCGTCACCGGGATCGGAGGTCGGGGTGTCGTGGTGCGCGGCCAACCAGTGCGGCAACTCCTCGGCCGGAAGTGGCGCGCCCACCCAGTGGCCCTGGATCGCGTCGCAGTCGTGGTCGCGAAGGAAATCGAGCTGCCCTGCGTTCTCGACGCCCTCACAGGTCACCGCAAGGCCCAACTCGCGCGCCAGGGCCAGCACGGCGCGGGCGATCGCCGAACTTTGTCGTCCGTTGGCCGCCTGACCGACGATCGATCGATCGACCTTGAGCGCATCGACGGGAAGCTGGGCGAGTCGGCCGAGGCAGGAATGTCCGGTGCCGAAGTCGTCGATCGAAATCCGGATTCCGAGGCGACGCAATGCGGTGATCTTCTCGAGGGTGGCGGGGTCATGGTCGAGGAAGAGGGCTTCGGTGACTTCGAATTCGAGCAGGCGGGGATCGAGCGCCTCCTCGTGCAGGATTTTTTCGGTCGTGCCGAGGAAGCCGCGCATGGCAAGGTGGCGCGCCGAAAGGTTCACGGCGACCCGTCCGATCGGAAGGCCGTCGGCCTGCCAGAGGCGCCGCTGCCGACAGGCGGTCCGGAGGACCCACTCGCCGAGTGCGCCGACGAGCCCGGACTTCTCGACGGTCGAAAGGAAGCGATCGGGCGCGAGACGTCCTCGCTCGGGATGTTCCCAGCGCAACAGCGCTTCGCACCCCACGACCCGGCCACTGCGCAGGTTCGTCTGTGGCTGATAGTGCAGAACGAATTCGTTCCCGGCGAGGGCTCTTTGCAGATCCTGTTCGAGGGCCAGTTGTTCGTGGATCCGAACGCCGGTGCTCGGGGTGTAGAAGACACAACTCCCGCCGCC
>JAPOLW010000568.1 GCA_029976905.1 bacterium
CGGCTGGAGCGTCGATGGAAGCCCGGCCGACTGCGTCAAGCTCGGGGTCCGGGAACTCTGTGCCGAGCGTCCCGATCTGGTCGTCTCGGGGATCAACGCCGGCTCCAATCGTGGCGTCGACGTGATCTATTCGGGGACCGTGGCCGGCGCCGTCGAAGCGGCCTTCATCGGGATCCCTTCGGTGGCCATTTCACTGGAAGCCGCGGGAGGGTTCGATTTCGAGCGCGCCGGCAGCCACGCGTACGACGTCGTCCGGCAGGCCCTCGAGATTGGGATCGACCCGGGCACGGTCCTGAACGTGAACATCCCGCGACTCGATCGCGGGGCGCCGCGTGGCATCAAGGTGGTCCGTCAAAGCACGGCGCCCTGGACGGATATCTACGATCGGCGCACCGATCCGCGTGGGCGTGCGTACTTCTGGTTGACCGATCAGGGAGAGCGCGGCGAGGATCCGGCCACCGAGACCGACATCACGGGCCTGCGCGCTGGTTACATCACCGTCACCCCCTTGCAGCACGATCTCACCGAATATCGCCAGCTCGACCGTTTCGATCGCGCCTGGCGTCGCACGTAGGCCACGGGAGGCGGGCCTCGCGTGCTCTCCCGTGCCCGGTGGGGCCCGGACCGGTTGTGGTTCGCCGGGGGCATGGTATCTCCGCGCAATCATGGCGATCTCGGCGGTGAAAGGCTTCCGGGACGGTCTCGGCCCGGCCGCGTGCCTGAGCCGTGAGATCGAGGAGGCAGCAGCGGGCGTCCTCGAGTCCTACGGTTTCTCCGAGATCCGACTCCCGATTCTGGAGCGGACGGAGTTGTTCGCGCGGGCCATCGGCGAGACGACGGATATCGTCGAGAAGGAGATGTACACCTTCGAGGACCGCGATGGCAGCCTGATCACCCTGCGACCCGAGGGGACGGCTTCGGTGGTGCGCGCTCTGGTCGAACATCACCTCGACCAGAAGGACTCGATCTTGCGCCTCTACTACGCGGGCCCGATGTTCCGGCACGAGCGGCCACAAAAGGGGCGCCATCGGCAATTCTATCAGATCGGTTGCGAACTCTTCGGCCGCGAGGACGCGCTGGCCGATGCCGAGGTGCTGGTCTGTGTGCGAGACATCCTCGATGCCGTGGGGATTCCAGACGCGCGCATCCTCGTGAACTCGCTCGGCGACGAGAATTGCCGCCCCGCCTATCGAGAGGCGTTGCGCGCCTGGGCCGAACGACGACAGGAGGGGCTCTGCCGAAACTGCATCGGCCGACTCGGGCGCAATCCGTTGCGTATTCTCGATTGCAAGGTCGAGTCGTGTCGGGAAACCACCGCCGAAGCGCCGGTGCTTCGGGATCACCTCTGCGACCCCTGCGGGGAGCACTTTGCGAAGGTGCTCGCCTTTCTCGACGGCCTTGGCGTCGCCTACACCGTTGATCCCCGACTGGTCCGGGGGCTCGACTACTACGTGCGGACGACCTTCGAAGTCACCGCGGAAGGACTCGGGGCGCAAGCAGCGGTCGGCGCCGGAGGGCGCTACGACGGGTTGGTCGCCCAACTCGGTGGTCCCAGGATGTCGGGGATCGGTTTCGCCTTCGGCGTGGATCGGCTCGCACTCGCTCTCGAAGCCGCGCGACCGGGCGCCGAGGAGCGGGCGGGGGCCGCTCTTGCGCCGGCGATTTTCCTCGTGTCGCTTGGGACGGAGGCGGAAGCCGATGCGTTGGCCCTTGCCCGTCGCTTGCGGGCGCTCGGGGTTCGCGTGGAACTCGACGGCGGACGCAGCCTCAAGAGCTTGATGCGGCGGGCGGACAAGCTGGGGGCTTCGCGCGTGCTCATCCTCGGAGAAGAAGAAGTGGCCGCTCGACGCGGCACGCTGCGAGACATGGTCGGCAAGAAGGACGAGAAGTTGGCGGTGGACTTCGACCTTCAAGGGCCGGCCTTGCTCGATGCACTAGGAGTGGAGCGATGAGTACTTCCGAGCACCCCGAGATCGAGCTGGACGCTCTCGGCGATTGGCGCAGCGAGCAGGCCTGCGGGACCGTGCGTGCCGACGACATTGGCCGGGAGCTCACGGTCATGGGCTGGGTGGATACGCGTCGGGATCATGGCGGCATCGTCTTCATCGATCTGCGCGACCGTACCGGGATCCTCCAGGTGGTCTTCGATCCCGATGACGACGCGGCCGCACACGCGCGCGCACACGGTTTGCGCAGCGAATACGTGATCGCCGTGCGGGGTACGTTGGCCCGTCGCCCCCCGGAGACCCTCAATACGGAGTTGCCGACGGGGGAGGTCGAGGTCCGGGTCGCCGATCTGAAGGTGCTCTCTGCTTCGCGTGTCTTGCCGTTCCCTCTCGATGAAGAGGCGGACGCTGGCGAACCCGTGCGCCTGAAGCACCGCTATCTCGATCTTCGGCGGCCGCGTCTGCAGAAAAACCTCATGGCGCGACACCGGGCGAGCTCGGCGGTGCGGTCCTACCTCGACGGGCAGGGATTCGTCGACGTGGAGACGCCGATCCTCACGCGCTCGACCCCGGAGGGCGCCCGGGACTATCTCGTTCCGAGCCGGGTGAACCCGGGGAGTGTCTACGCCCTCCCGCAATCCCCGCAGATCTTCAAACAGATCCTCATGGTGGCGGGCTACGAACGCTACTATCAGATCGTTCGGTGCTTCCGGGACGAGGACCTCCGCGCCGATCGCCAACCCGAGTTCACGCAGATCGACATCGAGATGTCCTTCGTGGGCACCGAAGAGGTCCTCGCGCTCACCGAAGGCCTCCTCGCAGCGGGAGCCGCGGCGGTGGGGGCGCCGGTTCCATCGGCGCCGTTTCCCCGGATGACCTACGAAGAAGCGACGCGCCGCTTCGGGACGGACCGACCCGATACCCGCTTTGGCCTGGAATTGGTGGAACTCTCGGATCTGATGGAGGGGGCCCAGGCGCGCGTCCTCGCGGAAGCCGTCGCGGCCGGGGGGATCGTCGGCGGGGTCGTCGCCGACGAGGGGCACCG
>JAPOLW010000569.1 GCA_029976905.1 bacterium
CGAACGCAGCCGTATCAACTTCTTCGCGCGGTGTGGACGTTGGTGCCCTCGTTCGCGGGGAACCAGCAGCAGGACGCGCACGAGTTCACGCGGTTCCTGCTCGAGCGGCTGCGTTCGGAGTTCGTGCGCGGCGACGCGCTCGCCGAGAACCCGCACGAAGGCATTCGCCGCGCGCCCTGTCCCCAGGCCCACGACCGTTCCGTCGCTGACGTAGCCCAGGGCCCGCTCGGCAATTCCCCGGAGAACTGCAGATTCACCACTCATCGGCGTCCGCTTTTCCTCGCGTTGGCGCAGACCGCGTCGCGGGCGAGTTCAACCACCGCCTCCGGTCGACCGAGGACCGTGCGCCGTCCCCCGTCGCCCGCCCGACTCCACCGACCGTGCCTCGTGAAAACCGAACGGCCGGGTTACGACCCCGGGCGGTGGATCCGGCAGCCACCGCTGCTTCGAACCGCGGGTCCACGACTTCCTAAGCCGCGTTCAGCAGCTTGCGCTTGTCTTCG
Source organism: bacterium (assembly GCA_029976905.1). Taxonomy (GTDB): domain Bacteria; phylum Desulfobacterota; class Binatia; order UBA12015; family UBA12015; genus VGTG01. Next base: position 504 of record JAPOLW010000569.1, read on the forward strand.
ATGGACTTCAGCAGGCTCTCGAAGGCTTCGGAGAATTTCCCGACGCCCTCCTCGAGCAATTGGGCGGTACAGGCCTGAATCGAGATTCCCGCCGCCGCGAGCGCCTCCATGCGGGCGTGGGCGTCAGCCTGCCTGGCGTCCCAATCCTCCTGCAGCGCAGGGCCCGGCCGACCCGTCTTGCGATACTCGTCGAAGGTCTCCCCGGGAATCGTGTTGACGGTGTCGAGACCGACCAGTTCGTCGACGTACTTCGTCCTCGAGTAGGCCGGATTCTTGGTACTCGTACTCGCCCACAAGACCCGCTGCGTGCGCGCGCCCCGGGCCGCCAGGGCCTGCCAACGGTCGGAGGCGACCAACTCCTGGTACCGCTCGTACGCGATCCGCCCGTTGGCAACGGCGATCTGGCCGCGCAGCTCTTCGAGACGTCGACGCGCGCCGGCATCGTTCTGCGCCGCCGCAGCCTCATTGAGCCTTTCGTCGACGAGGCTGTCGATGCGACTGATGAAGAAGCTCGCGACGCTGGCCACCTCGGCCGGATCGTTTCCTTTGGCCACCCAGGCTTCCAGCCCCTCCATGTACGCCTGCGCACAGCCCTCGTAGGCCTCGACCGCGAACAGCAGGGTGACATTGACGCTGATCCCCTCGCCGATCAGGGTCGCGATCGCGGGCATTCCCTCGGGCGTCGCCGGCACCTTGATCAAGACGTTCTCGCGGCCGATCCAGGCGTGCACACGCCGCGCGTACTCCACGGTCGCCTGGGTGTCCGCTGCCAGAAAAGGCGACACCTCAAAGCTCACGTATCCATCGCGATGCCCGGTCTTCTCGTAGGCTGGGCGCAGCACGTCGGCCGCCAACTGAATGTCTTCGATCGCAACGCGCTCATAGAGGTCCAGGGCCGAGTCGACACCCTGTCCGACCAGGGCGCGGATGGATGGGTCATAGTCGTGGCTCTCGGCGATGGCCTTTTCGAAGATCGCCGGATTCGACGTGACACCGAGCAGTCCGTCCTCCTCGATCATCCGCTTGAGGTCACCCGAGGTGATCAGGCCCCGGCCAATGTTGTCGTACCAGATGCTCTGACCGAATTTCTGAACCTCAACCAGCGGATTACTCATCAAGCCTCCTCGAAAACGGCCCCCACCCTGGCCATGGACCCGCACGCGTCGTGCGCGCGGGAATGGGGCGCGGGAGCGCGGAATTCCCGGAGTCAGGGGTGCCAGGGTTTTCCCGGTATTTCAAGGTCGCGTGACACCGTGTCGCACCCAGGAGTGGCCCCGGCCCCGCATTTCGTCGCCCCGGGAACCATTTCGGTTGCTCCGTCGGCCGATCCGTTCCTACAATCGAAGCCGTGGGGAAAGGATCCAGCCGATGACCGTCCGAACGAGGGGTTCGATGCTCACCTTGGCCCTGGTTTCGGTGCTCGTCTCGGCGAGTCTTGCCAGCGCCCAGTCCTCCGGGCGTCAGACGACGCCAGACGGCCGGTACGTCCTCGTCAACCGCGAGGAAGGTGGACTCCAGTGGGCCATCCTCTACTCCCCCGACGACGGCACCCTGACCGGTAACGTCTTCGATCCCGGCGGGAGCGACCCAAGCTACATCTGGTGCGAAAGGGCTGGCGACGACGGCAGCCTCGACCCCGCTGCCATCGAGATCCAGTGGCGCTGCGAAGGCAGCGAAGCCTGCAAGATTTCGCCCTGCGATGCGTCGAACTGGACCGACCTTGGCCAGGTGAATCTCGGTGGATTCTTCTTTCTGCCGGCGGCCGATCCCTTCGTGACGCTTCAGGAGCCCGGGACGGTTTGCGACCCGGCCCGGGTCGGCTTCGTGAACGAATTTCCCGGCTCTCCCAGTTTCGAGGTCGATACGTCCATTTGCCGCTACGCGACGATGACCCAGCCCAGTCGCGTAGCGGTCGGTCCCGACGACACCCTGTTCGTCCGTGTCTGGAATTTCGAGATCGCCGAGCCTCCTCGGGGCTCGGGGAGCTTCGTTCTGATGCTCGGGGACGAGGTGCTCTACGGCGAGAGGTTCGACATTCCGAAGCCCAGCGGGCTGCTCGGACCCTTCGGCGTCGGCGACGGCGTGGGCATCTGCCTGCGACCCGGCAAGGCGTTTCCCGAAGGCACCCAGGTGGCCTACAATCTGCAGTTGCGTAACCCGCCCGAGGTCATGCCCGCGGCCTTCGAGACCACGCCCGACGGCCTGGAGCGCCCTTTACATTCGAGCCCCGGAGTCGTCCACATGCTCGAGATCACCGTCGGCTCGAATTGCGAGGGCGAGCCCGAGGGGCAGCCCCTGATCGCCAACGGCGCCTGGCGGCGCGTCAGCATCGGAGTCCCCGGCGCCCCCTGAGGCGCCGTCCGCCCCCTGAGGCGCCGTCGGCCCCCTGAGCCGCCGTCCGCCCTCTGAGGCGCCGTCCGCCCTCTGATGCGCCGTCCGCCCTCTGATGCGCCGTCCGCCCTCTGATGCGCCGTCCGCCCTCTGATG
>JAPOLW010000056.1 GCA_029976905.1 bacterium
TGTTCGTCGACCTCGTGGGTGACCTCAGCCACCACCTGCTCTACGATCTGGGCTGACGGACGCCGGCGGTGCTGCCGGCCCGGCCATGACAGCGCCGGGGTGGGAAGAGCAGGCCGAATTGGCACCCGACCGAGCGGACCACAGGTGGAATCTCCAGGCGGATGCCCGGCCTCCGGGGCCCGGCCCCCAACATCCAGGGAAAATTCCGGGGCGCCAAAAACCGGCCTTGCCCGGGGGCGGAATCCACCCTTAACTAGGAAGGGTCCACCGATGAGCCAATCCGGCCGCACGCCCTTTCCGGGGAACCCCCGGCTGCAGGGCCTCGTCTCTCATTCCGGCACCCGTCTCGATGACCTGACGCGGTCCCTGGTCCCCCGCTACGGCTGGGTCTGGACCGACGTCGCCCTTCGCTACCTCGCCATGGGAGTCGGCCTCGTCGCAGCCTGCGCCGTGGGCCGAGGCGGCAACCCCTGGGCTTTCGCCGCAGCGCCCATTTTCGCGCTCTGGATTGGGTATTGGTTCGCATCGATCGTCCTCTTCATGCACGAGGGCGCGCACTACAACCTCCACGCAGACAAGCGCCTCAACGACCAACTCGCGAATTGGGCCGTTTGCCCCCTGATCGGCGCGGACATTGCTTCCTACCGCGCCGTCCACTGGCAGCACCATCTCCACCTCGGCGAAACCACCGATACCGAGGTCTCCTACTTCTACGCTCCGACCGTGCGCTTTCTCCTCGAGACGATCTTCGGCGTCCATGCGCTCCGCGTCTTCCGCAACCACCAGACCGGCGTCGGACAGCGGAACCCGACCGAAACGCAAACGGTTCGCTGGATCGGTCTCGGACGTGGCGTCGTCCTACACGCTCTCCTGCTCGGTTTTCTGGTGTGGCAACAGTGGTTCGCGGGCGCCTTCGCCTGGGTCCTCGCCGTGGGATTGGTCTTCCCCTACCTCTCGGCGCTGCGACAGCAATTAGAGCACCGCTCTCTCGAGGCCAGCACCGACATCGATTACAGCGAGGTCCCCCACGGCGCGGTCAACCGCATGTTCCAGGCCTCACCGTTTTCGCGGACCTTCGGCTCTGCAGGCTTCCGGCGACATCTGCTCCACCACTGGTGCCCCGCCGTGTCCTATACGAACTACGACGAGCTCGAGACCTTCTTCCTGGACACCAAATTTCGCCCCTTCATCGAAGACGCACGGACGAGCTACGGCGAGGTCTGGCGCACGTTGTCGAACCCGGCTCCCAGCGCCGGTTGAGGCTCGGTCGGACGCGCGCCGCGACGGCGACGCATTCAGGAGGCTCGCGCGGCAACCAACTGCTGGTTCGATGTCCACCACAGACGAACGTGGACGAGTTCGATCGCCGTAAACGGGATCAACCACACGGGTGAGAGTGGATCGAAGAGTCGGCCGGCAAGTTCGGCGCGGCCCCGCGACGCGAGCCAATTGTGCGCCGAGATGATCCAGAACTGAGGGCAGACCAGCGGCTTGAGGGAGACCCGCCGGAGTCCCTCCTGCTCGGCCAGGCGCTCGAGCGTGCGCGTATCGAAGAGGTGGAAGTGACGCGGCAGGTGGTAGCCGCCCCAGTAGCGACGTCGGAAGAGTCGCGCATCCACCGAATCGATGTTCGGTGTCTCCACGAAGACGTGTCCACCCGGACGCAGCCATCGGGCGATCGAGCGGAGAAGGGCGGCGGGTTCGCGCACGTGCTCGATCAACTGATTGAGAATGACGAGGTCGAACGAGCCTTCCGGCAACTCGACGTCCTCGGCGCGCCCCTCGGCGACGTCGATGCCCAGCCGGCGGGCCGAAGCGATCGCGTCGGTCGAAAACTCGATGCCGGAGAGTTCGAGGTCGTAACCCGCCACATCTCGCAGGTCGGCGAGCAGATGACCGTCGCCGCACCCGATGTCCAGCACCCGTGCGCCCGGCTCGAGATATTCCAGGTATTGGCGCACCTTGCTGCGGTCCGCCATGCCCTTGACCCGGCGCACGAGCGGTCCGAGCTTCTCGGTGAATCCGTAGGAATAATAGTTCGACGGATAGATGCACCCGAGCGCCTCCGGTGCAGGACGCGGGTTCAAGTACACGCCCCCACACGGGCAGCGCCAGAGCGTGAACTCCTGCCGCGTCGTTCCGTACTCGAAGTCCCAGCCCTTCGCCAGGCGTGTGGCGTCGAGGTCGCTTCCGCAAAGCGCACACGCTCCGGGTTCAGTCGGCAGATCCTCCATGCGGCGCGTCGAAATCTATCGGCGCCCCACCTGCTTGTCCACCGGGGCCAGCGACGACGACGTGCGGCCACCGGTTGCGCTTCTGCGCGCGCCTGTGATTCCCTGCTGCCGACGGAGACCTCCGGGAAATGCCCCTGCGTACCTACCTTCATCGCGCCGGCTTGATCCTCCTCGGTCTCCTGCTCGGGCTGGTCCTACTGGAGATCGGGCTGCGGATCGGAGGCTTTTTGTGGCTCGGTGCCCAGGCGCGACGCAACCTGGCGGCGACCGAGACCGGCGGGGCACGCCGGATCCTCTGCATCGGCGAATCCACCACGGCCTTCGGAGAAGAGACGTCCTACCCGCGCCTCCTCGACGCCTTTCTCGACGAGCAGATCGGCAGGGATGGCTTCTCGGTGATCAACGCCGGCATCCCGCGCACCACGACCGACGCCATCCTGCAGCAACTCCCCGCCTGGCTCGACCAGCACCGTCCCGACACCGTCGTCGCCATGATCGGCATCAACGACCGGAAGTATCTGCTGCTCCCCGAGGACGAAGGCCTGACGGGACTTCTGCAACGGCTGCAGGTCGTAAAACTTGCCGGGCTCCTCGCCGACCACCTCACCCACCGCGAGGAGACACCGCCAAAGCCCGGCGTGCGCGCGCGCGAAGAAACCCTTGCACGCGCACGCGCCGCGATTGCCGCCGACCCAACGGACGTGGCCGCACACATCGCTGCGAGCAACGCAGGCCCCCGGGATCAGAGACACGCCACGTTCGCCGCGGCAGAGAAGGCGCTCCGCGAGGCGATCGAACGCAACCCCGAAGACCCCGGGCCGCGGGACAAGCTCGCCGAACTCTATCTGCACTGGAGCCGGGCGGCCGACGCGCAGGAGGTCCTCGAGGAGGCCCTCGACGCCGGAGCCGCGAACCGGGAAACCGAGAGGCTCCTACTGCGCACCTTCCGCATCCGTCTGACCGGCGCCTTGTTCTGGGCCCGCCTGCCCGAAGCGGAGCGGCTCGCCCGGGCGTTGCTGGACCGACTGCCGGAAAACGCCGAAGCCTCTCGCGCCGACGTACTGGCGACGCTCGGTAGCATCGCGCGACGGCGTGGCGACCTGAAGGCGGCCGAGCAATACGCCTCAGAAGCGCGTCGCCTCCGCGCCGGAAGAAGCGACGAGCGCACCCGTGCCAACTACCGCGCGATCGCCGATCTGCTCGAGGCGCGCGGTGTCCGCCTGGTGGCCGTGCAATACCCGATGCGCTCGACCGAGCCCTTGCTTCGCCAACTCGACGGCGCGACGGTCGCCGCCTTCGTCGACAACGAGGCAGCCTTTCAGGAAGCCGTGCGCGCCCAGGGGTTCGGCAAAATCTTCAGCGACAGCTTCGCGGGCGACTTCGGCCACCTCACGGAGCCGGGCCGACGTCTCCTCGCAGCGCGGATCGGGGCGGTGCTCCTGGAAGAAGTCTACGACGAGAGCGGGGACCAGGGACGCTCCGGGACCGACGATCGAGCCTCACCGTGATGCGGAGTACACCGGATTTGCGGTGGCGCACACCCCGGGTGTACGGGAGGGGCGCCCATGGCGTACCCCTCGGATCGTCCCGCGCGCACGCCGCACCGGTATCGTGGAATCATCGTCCTGGTGGTGGCCCTGCTCCTTTGCCTGGCCGCTGCCGAGGGCGCCACCCGCGCGTTGCTGTGGTGGAACACACCGCTGGGCATGGTGTTCCGGGACGACCTCATCTACACGTACGCGCCCTTCTCCGAGGTCGCCGATCTCCGCTTGAACGACCTGGGCTGCGTCGGTGACGATCTCGGTGGACGCAGCGACGACGAAGCCCTGGCCCTCCTTCTCGGTGGATCCACCTCCTTCTCGCAAGCGTACGTGGACGCGGTCCGGGGACGCCTGGCCGAACGATTTCCGGACGTGCCATTTCGCGTGATCTCATGTGGGAAACCCCGTTACACCTCGCACATGAACCGGGTGCAGCTCGACGAGATTCTCACGCGGACCCGGCCCGATGTGGTCGCGCTCTATCTCGGCATCAACGACAACATCTACAACAGCTTCCCCTGGGTCGAGGAACTCCCCCGCGTGGGCTACTTCGACTGGAAAAGCCCGCGGACATCGGTCTTCGGAGAGATGGTGCGATACCATCTGGTCGACAAACGGCTCCGCTCGACGCCCGAATTCGACGAGGCGTCGCTTCGGAGTCGCGACATCTTCCGACGCAACGTCGTCGCGATGATCGATGCGGCGCAGGCCCGCGATTCCGAAGTCGTCCTTTCGACCTTCGCGGTCGCGCTTCCCACCGACGACCCGCAACTCGACGCCCGCATCCGTGCAAGCGAGCCCATCATGCAGCACTTCTGGGGACGGATCGGCCCCACCCTCCTCGGCGTCACCGCCCACAACGACGTCATGCGAAGCCTCGCAACGCAACGGGACCTGCCGCTCGCGCCGGTCGCATCCCAGATCCCGCACGACGGCCGCCATTTCAGCGACCTCTGCCACCTCACCGAGGAAGGCAATCGGCGGCTTGGCAGAACCATGGCCGATGCCTTCCCCGCACCACGCGCCCGCCCGTCATCGGTGGCAGGGCCACACCGGGCGGTCAGCGCGAAAGAATCGTCACGCCGCTGATGCCAGGCGAACCGTAGACGTGGGAATAGGCCACCTTCGGATCACCGGGTACCTGGCGCGCGCCCGCCTGCCCGCGCAGTTGTAGGACGTTCTCGTAGACCTGGCGCAGGCCCGAGGCGCCAATGGGCTCGCCGTTGGCCAGGCACCCGCCGTCGGTGTTGACAGGAAAGCGGCCGCCCACCTCGGTCTCGCCGCGCTCGAGCATCGCCTCCTGTTCCCCGTCTTCACAGAACGAGTTCTCGGCCATGTGGATGATCTCGGCCCCGGACTCGGTGTCCTGCAGTTGTGCGAGGTCGACGTCGCGCGGACCAATACCAGCCTGCTCGAACGCCGCCCCGGCGGCTTCGGTCGTCGGGCCGCTTCCCTCTTCCAACGCCAGGGATGGCGCCAGGACCTCGAAGCTGCCGAATCGGCGCGAGCGCACGACGGCGGCGCGAAGAAAGACTGGCGTTCTGGTGTAGCGATGGGCGTGATCGGCCCGGCATAGGACGAGCGCGACGGCACCTTCTCCCGGCGAGCAGAACATGTACTGCGTCAGCGGGTAGGAGAGCATCGGGGATTCGAGGATCTGGTCTTCCGTCATTTCCCGACGGCGCCAGGCCATCGGGTTCCGGGCCCCATTGCGAAACGCCTTCGCGGCAACGCGAGCGAGCGCCCTCTGCGAGATGCCGTGCTGCTCCATGTAGCGGTTGATCTTCATCGCGAAGAACTGCGTGGTGAGCGAGAGACCGCTACCGCCGTACCAGTCCCGGGCACCGGCCACGGTGCTCGAGGGTACGAAGGCACCCCGGGCGTGCTTGTCGAAGCCGATCGCGATGCCGAGGTCGTGCGCGCCCGCGCGGATCGTATTGACGGCCGTGATCAACGCCGCACCCCCCGTCGCGCAGCCGTTGATCACGTTCAGGAAAGGTAGGCCGGTGAGCCCCAGAAGGGAGACCAGGCGGTCGGGATAGCCGCCATCGCGGCTTCCGCCCACGGCGAACGGGACGTCTGCCCACGACACGCCCGCATCCGCGCACGCCTGCCGAGCGGCCGCGGCACCCTGCTCGAGGCCCGAGACACCCTCGTGGCGACCGAAGGCGTGCATCCCGATCCCGACGATGGCGACGTCATTCATCGCCGTCTCCCACGGGGGCGAAGGCGAAGGTGACGATCTCGTTCCCCTCGCCGTCCTGGTTGAGGGGCACCGTGACCAGTCGCATGGGCATCCCACTTTCCAACTGCTCGGGTCGGGACTCCGTGAGGCGTGCCTCCACCCGGACCTCCGGCAGGGTCACGTACCCGACGCCGTAGGGTTCGAACGCCTGCGGCGATGTCTCGCCCAGATAAGGTGGCGACTTGGGAGGAAAATTCTGGATGGTCCAGGCCCACAGCACCCCACGCGTCCCGAGGGGCACCCTCTCCATGTCCGCGGCCGAGCACCGCTCGCATCCGGAGCGAGCAGGGAACGTGTGATTGCCGCAGGCGCGGCAACGGGCCCCACGCAGGCGCGGCTCGGGTCCGGAAATGTCGAGGACTTCTTCGTCGATGGAAACGCGACCGCTCAAGTCTTTCCCCTTTCCTCTGTGCGTCCATACCACCTCTGGAGGCCCCGTGCGTCCCCGCATCCGAGAGGCGCCGGGCGACCTCGGGGTTGCATTTCTGGAGCGCCTGGCGGATGCACACTGGCATGGTTGCCAGCGCGAGCCCCGCCGGCCAGACCCTCGAACCACGACTCCCGATCAATCTCGTCGGGGAGGACTTCCAGCGGAACAAATACGCCCACTACGCCTGGATGCGCGAGAACGCGCCGGTCTGTGACGCCCGGATCAGCATCATGCGCCTCAAGGTCTTGACGCGTTACGACGACTGCGTGGCGCTGATGAAGGATCCCCGTTTCGTCCGCGACCGCTCGAAGGCGACCCGCGGCGGACGCTTCCCGTTCCCACTGCCGAAGTCGATCGCTCTTCTCGCCGAGAGCATGATTACTTCCGATGACCCCGAACATCGCCGTCTGCGCGGCCTGGTGAATCAGGCCTTCAAGCCCGCGGCCGTCGCCCGCCTGGCCGACTCGATCGAGACGCTGACGCAGCAACTCCTCGACGAAGCCGCCCGGGAGGGGACGGTCGACCTGATGCAGACCTACGCCCTGCCCATCCCCACCACCGTGATCCAGCGCATGCTCGGTGTCGAGGAGGCCGACATGCCGCGGTTCCGCGATGCGATGCGTTCGGCGACGCAGGGCTTCAGCGGACTGCGAATGATGCGCACGTTGCTCTGGGACATGCCAGCCGCCGTTCGCTTCATGCGCGACGTCGTCGCCGGCAAGCGCCTCGACCCCCGCGACGACATGCTGAGCGATCTCCTTCGCGCCGAGGAGGAAGGGGATCGTCTGAACGAGGACGAAGTCATCAGCATGTGCTTCCTCCTCATCGTCGCCGGTTACGAGACGACCTCCCACCTCATCTCCAACGCCGTACTCACGCTCCTGCAACACCCCGAACAGCTCGAACGTCTTCGGGCCGACCCCGGGCTCATGCCCACGGCCGTCGAAGAAGTGCTCCGGTTCCGCGGGCCGGTGCACGCCTCCAAGCCCTGTTACCCCGTGGAGGACCTTTCCTGGAACGGCGCCCCCCTGCGCCGGGGCTCGATGGTCCTGCCGATCTTCGGTGCCGCCAACCACGACCCGAGTGCGTTCGAGCAGCCCGAGGTCTTCGACGTCGCGCGCGAGCCGAACCACCACCTCGGCTTTGGCCACGGCGTGCACTTCTGCCTCGGAGCGCAATTGGCACGGCTCGAAACGCAGATCGCCCTGCGCAACCTGCTCGAACGCTTTCCGAATCTACGCCTTGCCGTGCCCGAGGAGAAGCTGCGCCTGCAGCCCATGCCGGGCTGGCACCGCTATGAGAGCCTGCCGGTGCGGCTCGCCTGACCCGCGACACCGCGGCCGGGGTTCGCTTGCAGCGGGATCCCGGCATGGGAAACTCCAACCGTGCACGCTCCCCCCCGAATCCGCCTTCCCCTTCCCGGGTCGATCCTCGCCTTCGGTCTGATCGTCGCGATGCTCGCGACGGCGACCTCGTGCACGGCACTCCGCTCGATGGGGGGCACTCCGGGCGGTGACCGGCTCGCCCGGATGCGCACCTCGCCGCAATACGACGTCGAGGACGAACACTTCGCCAACGCTCTCGGGCACATGCAGCCAAAGTGGGGAGAGGTCGTCGGGCGGTACCTCCGCAACGACGCACAGACCCGCCCCGACAAACCACTGCCCCGGGACGAATCGCTCTCCTTCCGGGTGCGACACCCACCCGCGGGAAACCTCCGGGTCAGCTGGATCGGACACTCGACCCTCCTGATCGAGATCGACGGCCATCGGGTCCTCACCGATCCCATCTTCTCCGAGCGCGCCTCCCCGCTGGAATGGGTGGGGCCGCGACGCTTCGGGCCCCCGGCCCTCGCCCTCGAAGAACTACCTCCGATCGATGCCGTTCTGATCTCGCACGATCACTACGATCACCTCGACATGGATTCGATCGTGGCGCTCGCCGCGACCGGTGTCCGCTTCTTCGTCCCACTCGGTGTCGGTGCACATCTCGAGCACTGGGGCGTGGCTTCCGGGCAGATCGTGGAACTGGATTGGTGGCAGGAGGCCGATCTGGGGCGCCTACGCCTGGCCTGTCTACCGTCGCGACATTTCTCGGGGCGGGGACTCTTCGACCGCTACGCGACGCTGTGGGCGAGTTGGGCCGTCATCGGAGACGAGCATCGCATCTACTTCAGTGGCGACACGAGTCTGACCCCGGAATTCCTGGAGATCGGCCGACGCTACGGCCCCTTCGACATCGCCATGATCGAGTCGGCCGCCTACAACCCGCTGTGGGCCGACTCCCACCTCGGGCCCGAGCAAGCCGTCGACGCCTTCCTGATGGTGCGCGGACGCCTCATGGTGCCGATCCACTGGGGCACGTTCGACCTCGGCATGCATTCGTGGACGGAACCGGTCGAGCGTCTCGTGCGCGCCGCGGCGGCACGGGACGTCCATCTGGTCGTCCCGCGCCCCGGCGAGAGCGTACTCCCGTCGACTCCGGCGACGCAGGTGGCGTGGTGGCCCAGCCTGGGCTGGGAGACGGCGCAGGAAACCCCGATCGTCTCCTCGAACCTCCCGCCGCTCGAAATCCCGGTCGCTCTGGCTCCGCTGGAAATCGACCGGACGGCCGTCGCCCTCGCGCAACCGCGAACCGGCGAGGACCTCGCCAACCACCACAACGAGAACGACGCCCCTCCGCGTCCATCGTGGTCGACGTGGCCCGGGCCTTCGTCACCCGCACCGATGCGGGAGGCCGCGCGTCCCCCGGAACCCGCCGATGGCTGACGCCGTTCGGCCCCCGCCCGGCGAGCTCTTCGCGTGACCGGCCGCGGGCGGGGACATACCCGGCGGCTCGTCGCGGTCGTGCTCGGGATTCTCTGCACCGGAGCTGCACCGGCGGCCATCGCGCCGCAGCCCACCGAAGTCGTCCGACCTCTGTTTCCCCTCGGCCCCCGTCCGCCCGCAACGGCCCGGGTCGGGGACGAACTCCGCGCCGTTCTGGGCGCATACCCCGCTCACGCGGTCTTCGCGCGAACACACGAAGCCCCGAGCGGCGACGGCCTGCTCGCCACCGCCGGCGCTCCCAGAGACGTCCCCGAACGACATCTCCCCGCGGGTACTCCAGCGGTCGCCTGGCTCACCTGGGCGACGGGCGAGACGCGACCGGTCCGGACGGAGTTCGGGCAGCGCCTGGGCCATCCCTTCCTGCAACTCGACGCTCCCGCCGGGATCGGGGCCACGCGCCTGACGATGCGCATGCGCTTCCCACCCGACGGGCCATCGACCCGATACGAGAGTACGCCGTCGACGATCCCGCCCGACGCCACCCTCGAGTTCGGTCTGGCGATCCTTCCGCAGGCATGGGGCCAGGGACCGGTCCGGTTCTCGATCGAAGCATGTGCGCAGACCTGCGAACGCCTATGGTCCCGGGAGATCGATCCCAGCACGGAAACCGGACGCGGCTGGCTCGACCAACGCGTCGCTCTGGCAGAACTCGCTGGCCGCCGCGTCCGCCTCGCCTTCGAGACCGAGCACCCCGGCGCCGGGGAACCCGGCGCCTTCACCTTCCCGGTCTGGTCGCGCCCGGCGATCCTCACTCCGGCCCCGCCGGGGGACCGGCCTGCCCGTATCCTGCTCCTCTCGGCCGATACCCTGCGCGCCGATCACCTCCCTTCGTACGGGTACCCGCACGACACCGCTCCGTTTCTCGACGAGGCCATCGCCCAGCAGGGCGTGCTCTTCGAATCCTGCAACTCCTCGGCCACCACCACCGGGCCGGCACACATGACCCTCTTCACCGGCACACTGCCGTCGGTGCACGGAATCAAACAAGGCTATTCGACACGCGCCGCCCCGGATCGCACGACCCTGGCCGAGGTCCTCCGAGATGCGGGCTATGCGACCGCGGCCATCACCGATGGCGGTCCACTCGGCGCGCACCGCGGCTTTGCTCGTGGTTTCGACACCTACGTCGAAAACCAGAAGAGCGAACGCAGCGACGTCGCCGAGACCTTCGCGCGCGCCCGCGCGTGGCTCGACGCCCACGGGCAGCAACCCTTCTTCCTCTTTCTGCACACCTTCCAGGTACACGCCCCCTACGACCCGCCGCCCGCATACGCGGGCCGCTTCGAGAACGCCGCCGACTATCCCGACCTCCCGCCCGAGCTCCGCCGTACACCCGCGCTCTACGATGGAGAGATCCGCTACCTCGACGACCAATTGCGTGCCTTCTTCGGCGATCTCGAAGCCCGGGGCCACCTCGAAAACACCCTGGTGGCATTTCTCTCCGACCACGGCGAGGCCTTCGGAGAGCAGGGTTGGTACGGTCACGGCGCCCCGGTCGGCCAGGCGGTGCTCGGCGTCCCCCTCCTACTGCGGGGTCCGGGCCTCCCTTCGGGGCGGCGCATCGAGACGCCGGTGGGCCTCGCCGACGTCCGACCGACGCTCCTGGACCTGGTGGGCCTCGTCGATCCGCAGCCGGGTTCGGGACGGAGCCTACGACCTCTGCTGCAGGAGGCTGGCCGCGACTGGCAGCACCGCCCCCTCTTCAGTGAATCCTGGATGGAAAAGGGCGTCGCCGTCGATGCGCGAGCCGCGGTGGACCGCGCCGTGACTCCGCCGGCATTCGTCGTGCGGGTCGGAGACCGCAAGCTCGTCCGCCGACCGGGCCCCACCGGCCCCCACTGGGCGTACTACGACCTCCGTGCGGATCCCGACGAACGGAACGATCGCTATCCCACGACACCCGAAGAGGCGGCCGACCTGGTCGGCCTGCTCGAAGCCTATGCCCGGGGGGATGCTTCCGTCCCCGATCGCGACGTCGAAGCGCTCGACCCCGCCGTCGAGCGAAAGCTGCGTGCCCTTGGCTATCTGGACTGAAGCAACCCCGAGGAGGTGCCTCCGGGTGCTCTGGGCGGCGCGCGTGCGATCGAGTACCATGGTCGCGAACCCGCATCCGGAGAAGGACCGCGCAGCATGCACTACGCCGACCCACCCATCCACCTCGACCACGTGATCGAAGACCTCGACCTGGTGCGTGGCCTGCTCGAGCGCAATGCGCCCTACACGCCGCTGGGCGGCTGGTATCGCCCGGGTCTCGATCCCGACGCTCCCATCCGCCCGATGTGGTTCCAGAACGATTGGGTCCATGCCGACCTACGGGTCGAGGGGTGCGAACTCTTCCTCCAGCACCCACGCGTGCTTCAGGCCGCGCGCGACTTCTACGACGCCGAAGTCATCCTCCCCCACAGCGTCTACGTCAATCTCATGGCGGCCCTCGACCGGGCCGGGCCCGCCCACACCGACAATCCCCGCTTCCAGGGGCGCGATCGCAGCAACACACCGATGTGGCTGCTGCGCACGATGCTGTGGTCGGGTCTCTTCAATGAGCAAACGATCACCCAGGCCACGTCGATCTGGTGGATGAACGACGTCGAGGGCGGGGGATTCCTGTACTGGCCCGAGGGCCCGGAAAGTCCTCCGCACGAGTACGTCGGCGCCATGGCGAATACCGCCCTTCTCGGTGACAATCACGGGATGTTTCATCAGGTCGCGCGCGTCGGACCCTTCGATCAGGGAACCCGCCTGGTGAGCTCGCGCGCCGAACTCGCGCCAGTCGACGACGGCAGTGGCGACTGGGCCGTGCTCGATCGTGGCGAGGAGCGCTACCGTGCACCGCTCGCGCACTACCGGGTGAGCGTTCTGTGGAAGGCAGACGTCTACCGGGACGAAGAGGACCACCGCCGCCGCACCGCCGCGGCGCTTTCCCTCCCCGACGTGGCCGAGATCTTCAATCGCGATCTCGCGCGCCGCGGTGTCGACGTCCGTCTCGATCCCGATCGTCTGGACGACCCTGGGACGATCGGCGCGGTCAACGGGGTCTATCCCGAGGCAGTGCCGGTCGGCGCCGCCCCGTCGATCTTCGATTCGCCGTAGAGGGCGATCCCTCCGGGACGTCCGATTCCGGGGGACGCCCTTCGGTCCTCTCCGAACGTCCGGCGGGAGCCCTCCCCGACCGCACCCGTCCGGCGTGCGCGCCTCAATCGCGCAGAAGTCGCTTGGGATCGCGGCCGTTCACGAAACCGATGAACGGGAAAAGCATGCTGTAGCCCAGCAGCGATTGG
>JAPOLW010000570.1 GCA_029976905.1 bacterium
GGTCCTTCGGATCATGGCTGGCGTCGACGGGGAGTTCTCCGGAGAGGCGCGACCCGCCCCGGGGACGCGCATCGGCTACCTTCCCCAGGAGCCCGACGTCGATGCGACCAAGACGGTCCGGGAGGTCGTCGAGGAAGGGGTGGCCGAGACGCGCGCCCTGCTCGCACGCTTCGAAGAAATCTCGATGCAGTTCGGCGAGGTCACCGACGACGCCGAAATGCAGAAGCTGCTCGACGAGCAGGGGGCGTTGCAGGAAAAGATCGACGCGGTCGGTGCCTGGGAACTCGACAGCAAGGTCGAGATGGCGATGGAAGCTCTGCGCTGTCCGCCCGGGGAGGACGGTACGGCCCACCTCTCGGGGGGAGAGAAGCGGCGGGTGGCCTTGTGCCGGCTCCTTCTCCAGTCGCCCGACATGCTTCTGCTCGACGAGCCCACCAACCACCTCGACGCAGAGTCCATCGCCTGGCTGGAGCGTTTTCTCGCCGACTACGAGGGCACCGTCGTCGCGGTGACCCATGACCGTTACTTCCTCGATAACGTCGCGGGGTGGATTCTGGAGCTCGATCGGGGCCGCGGGATTCCCTGGGAGGGCAATTATTCCTCCTGGCTCGACCAGAAGCAGCAGCGGCTTGCGCTCGAGGAGAAGCAGGAGTCGGCCCGGCAACGCACCCTGGCCCGCGAGCTCGAATGGGTACGGATGGCGCCCCGGGCGCGTCAGGCCAAGGGCAGGGCGCGCCTGCAGGCCTACGAGAAGCTTGCTGCCGAGGCCGGGCGTCAAAAGGAGACCAAGGGCGAGATCTACATTCCCGCCGGACGCCGCCTTGGGGATCAGGTGATCGAGGCGCGCGGTCTCGGCAAGGGATTTGGGGAGAAGCTGCTCATCGACGACCTGAGCTTCTCGCTGCCGCCCGGTGGGATCGTCGGCGTCATCGGACCCAACGGGGCGGGGAAGAGTACTCTCTTCCGGTTGCTCACAGGCGAGGAGCAGCCCGACGCCGGCAGTCTGGAGATCGGCGAGTCGGTCGATCTGGCCTACGTCGATCAGACCCGGGACGCGCTCGACGGCGACAAGAACGTCTGGGAGGAAATCTCCGAGGGCCAGGATCGTATCCTGGTGGGAGAACGCGAGATGAACTCGCGCGCCTACGTCGGCCAATTCAATTTCAAGGGCCAGGATCAACAGAAGCGCGTCGGCGACCTTTCGGGCGGCGAGCGCAACCGGGTACATCTCGCCAAATTGCTGCGGCGCGGCGGGAATGTCCTCTTGCTCGACGAACCGACGAATGATCTCGATGTCGATACATTGCGCGCTCTCGAAGAGGCTTTGCTCGAATTTGCCGGGTGCGCCGTCGTGATCAGTCACGATCGTTGGTTTCTCGACCGTATTGCGACACACATCCTCGCCTTCGAGGGCGAGAGCCACGTCGAGTGGTTCGCTGGAAACTACCAGGACTACGAGGCGGACCGACGACGTCGGCTTGGTGCGGAAGCCGACCAGCCGCATCGCATCAAATACCGACCGCTCACCCGCTGAGGGCAGGCGACCGCTTGTCTTGCGAGTGTTCGAGAAGGCGTCCTCGGGGGCTCGATCGTACGGCGGTCGGGCCTCCCGCGACCGGTGCGTCGCACGACCGTTCGGCACTTCGCGGCCGCCTGTGGTAGCGTCTGCTCATCAGCGCGCTGTGGCGCGCCCGTCGAAGAGGGGGAAGTAGAATGTTGTATGGAGCGAAGAAGAAGAAATCGACGCGCGCGAGCGAAGAGCTAGTGCCCGCCTACGGACGCCGGGAGTTGGCCAGCCGTGTGCCCAAGGACCAGATCGCCCCATCCGGCATGACCGCGGAGGCGGCCTACGACCTCATTCACGACGAGCTCATGCTCGATGGGAATGCGCGACTCAATCTGGCGACATTCGTCACGACGTGGATGGAGCCGCAGGCCGAGCGGCTCATGACCGAGTGTTTCGACAAGAACATCATCGACAAAGACGAGTACCCGGCCGCGGCGCGCATCGAAGAGCGTTGCGTGAACATGGTCTCGCGCCTCTTTCACGCGCCCGAGGAGGGCGTCGGCGCCTCGGCGGTCGGCTCGAGTGAGGCGGTCATGCTCGCGGGCATGGCGCTCAAGTGGAAATGGAAGGAGCGCTGCAAGGCTGCTGGCCGTCCGGCCGATCGGCCGAACATGATCATGGGCAACAACGTCCAGGTCGTGTGGGAGAAGTTCTGCCGCTACTGGGAGGTGGAGCCCCGCTACGTGAAGATGGCTCCTGGTCGGTACACCATCAATGCCGAGGAGGTCCTGAAGCTGGTCGACGAGAATACGATCGGCGTCGTCGGCATCCTCGGCGTGACCTATACCGGGGCCTACGAGCCCATCAAGGAGGTGCACGACGCGCTCCTCGACCTGAAGAAGAAGACGGGTCTCGAGGTGCCGATGCACGTGGATGCGGCCAGCGGCGGCTTCGTGGCGCCCTTCCTGCAGCCGAAGCTCCCGTGGGATTTCCGTCTTCCGCTCGTGAAGTCGATCAACGTTTCCGGTCACAAATACGGGCTGGTCTATCCCGGTGTCGGTTGGGTGGTCTGGCGGGACCGTGAAGAATTGCCCGACGATCTCATCTTCCACGTCAACTACCTCGGCGGCGATTTCCCGACCTTCACCCTGAATTTCTCGCGTCCGGGCAACCAGATCATCGCGCAGTACTACAATTTCCTGCGCCTCGGGATGGAGGGCTATCGACGAGTGCAAAAGGCCTCGCAGGACGTGGCCCGCTACCTCTCGTCGGAGATCGCGGGCCTGGGGCCTTTTGAACTTCTCAGCGACGGTTCCGACATCCCGGTGTTCGCCTTCCGCCTCAAGCGGCCCCGCTCCTGGACGGTCTACGATCTCTCGGACAAGCTGCGCGAGAGTGGTTGGCTCGTCCCGGCCTATACGATGCCACCGGACGTCGAGGACGTCTCGGTGCTGCGCATCGTCTGCCGCGAGG
>JAPOLW010000571.1 GCA_029976905.1 bacterium
GGGTTAACGACACCAGCGCCGACCATTTTCGCCCCCGGAAATGGAGCCCAAACAGACGAGTACGCCGTCGTCCGCGACGCCGCCGCCTCGGAGATGCGCCGCGACAGGGTCACCGCGCTCGACGCCGTGGAGGGCCTCAACGTCGACGCCAACGAGGTGCTCAACGACCGCGCGGTGAGCGTGATGCGCCGCATGAGCCACAAGCTCACCGGTCGCGACGGCGCGCCCGGCTCGGGCCGGCACCGGGCGAGGACCCGGCGCCCGAGCCGGGCATCGACGAGCGCCTGGAGAAGTCTCTGGAGGCGCTGGGCTACCTCTGAGTCTTCCCCGGCCGGAGGGCCGCGAGCACCGACGTGCTCAAGGACGTCGGACCGGCCCGCTCAATCCCGGGCGCGCAGGAGTGCAAACGCGCTCGTATACCCGTGCAGAAAGGTGGCCTTCTCGACCGGGCCAATTTCCCCGTTTCCGAAGAACCCGGCGATCGGGATCGATCCGAGATGGCGCCGCAGGGCATCACTGTCGTGATCCGGTTCTCCGTACAGGCCGGCACCCCGCCCCAGACACGAAAAGAGCACCGCGCCCGCAAAGGCACGGGACCCACCGGCGCCGAGTCGCTCGAGGCGCTCCTCGAGATCCTCCGCCGAGGCGCGCGCGTCGCGGAGATGGAATTGCACGACCTGGCGCTCGTGAACGACGGCCCCGACCAGGAGCGATCCCTCTTCTTCATCGGAACCGCGCAGATTGCGGATGAGAAAGTCTCCCGGGTGGTACGCGTCCCGGGCCTGCCTCATTTCGATCCCCAAAAACAAAGAGCCACGCGCAAGATCCCGATCCGCCGGGCAGAGATCCTCGTAGACTTCGCGCAGTACGCCAAGCGCATCGCGGCCATCGAGTTCGTAAAGCACGTTCTCGTGCGCGCGGGTCACGAAGAGCGGCGATCCGATCGGCCGGCAGCCCTGCGCGACAAGGGTCTCGACTTCGACGTTGCCCGAGAGCGCGACGCCTACGAGACCCGATCGGTGCACTTCGCTCCCGACGTAGAGTGCGTTGTCTCCGGGAGCAACACCACTGCTGGCGACGCCGCCCACCTTCTGGCTTTCGGGGAAGGCAGCGTCGAGTCCCCGGACGAACGGTTCCACGTCGAAAGAAAAGGGGTCGCTGAGCAGCAGGAAGTGAGGCGTGTCGTTTCCAGCCATCCGCGATCGCAAAACCTCGGCCGTAGGGAGGTCTCCGGCCTCGAAGTGGAAGGGCCGAAGCGTCACCCCGGGAAGGATCCCGGCTGCCAGGGAGAGACCGGGGCCGTGCTCGACCTCGCGTCCACCTCCGATGATGCTGCGCGCGGTGCAACCCAGGAGCAGGCTCGAGCCGAACTCGCTCCCGACCAGGGCCGACGCTTCGCGAAATCCCTCTTTGTGGTGCTCGGAGAGAAAAAGCAGGATCAGGTTGGGGTCGACTGCATCCAGGTCCGCCCGCAGAGACGTCGCTGCCTCGCGAACGGCCGTCACCAGATCGGGCGACTGCGACAGGGCGGAACTCCACCTCATCATTCAGTTGAGAAACCCCGACGGGGGCTCCTCATCCTCGTCCTCGTCCTCGTCCTCATCCTCGTCGGAGTCGGCCAGGATCATGCTCGCGTGGTGATGAAGGATGCGCCAGCGACCGAATTCGCGGGCGAAGACGTTGGTGGCCATCAGCTGCCCTTCGGTCAGGGTCTCGACGCAAAGCACGACGGCGACGTCGCCGAGGAGGTGAACCACCTCTCGCGAACAGGCCACCTCTGGAGCCGACGGCGCCTCCAGGATCGACCGCCAACTCTCGAGCACGGCTCGTCGGCCGAGCAAAAGACTCCAGCCCGGGTGACAACAACTCACCGAGGCCTGACGGGCCCACAGGTCGTCCATGGCCTCGACGTCCCGCCCGGCGAACGCCTCGTAGAAGGCCGCGTTGGCCTCCAGAACTTCCTGCTCGCCCGTCGACATCATTGCACTCTCTGCTGGGGACCCTAGCATCGCCGAGCGTCGCTGCGGAATGCCCGGTCCCTCCAGCCGTCGGCCCCGGCGTGAGGCGCTCCCGAAACGGAATTGCGGACGGCCTGCGAACCGCGAGCGCGTCTACTGGACCGCGGCCAACTCGTCGTCGATGATCGCCTTGAACTTGGCCGCCGGCTGCGCGCCCTTGACGAGGCGGCCATTGATCACGAACGAGGGCGTTCCGGTGATCCCCAGGCTTGCCGCCTCGGCCTTCTGGGCCGCGACCAACTCTGCCGTCTCTTTGTCGTCGAAACACCGATCGAAGGCTTTCTCGTCGATCCCGGCGCCTGCGAACTCGACCGCCTTGTCCTTGACGTTCTGGAGGTTCACGGCTTTTTGCTGCTTGAACATCTCATCGTAGATCTTCCAGGCAGCGGCCGGATCCTGTCGGCGCATGCACTCCATGGCCACCGAGGCCGGCGTGGCCCAATTGTGGAAGGGCAACGGCAGGTGCTTGTAGGTGAAGCGCACCCGGCCGTCGTAGGCCGGCAGTACCTCCTCTTCGAGGATCTTGTAGCCCTTGGCGCAGAAGGGGCATTGGAAGTCGGAGTATTCGACGATGGTGACCGCCGCCTCCTCGGGCCCTCTCCAGTCGACGTCGGTGAGGTCGATCTTCTCCATGACCGCCTTCGCCGGGTCGATGGTAATGTCCTCGACCTCGGCGAAAATCACGAAGCGTCCGTCGGCCGAGCTCGTGAAGGACACGTCGTTGCGCCGCGGGCCCGAGCCCACCGCGAGAGTGCCCTGCCGCGCGCCGGCGATCGGAGAATCCTTCACCTCCCCGATCTCCACCGTCGTCGTCGGCGGAATCTGGGCTTTCTTGCGGTAATAGCGGATCAACGCCTCGCCGTCGGTGGCCTGGCCCGCAGCCGGCGGGACGAGAACGAGCCCGAGCACTGAAAGGGCTCCCACGAGCGGGACTAATCGTCGACAAC
>JAPOLW010000572.1 GCA_029976905.1 bacterium
GCAGCGGCTCGAGCGGCTGGGCGCGCTGCAGGCGAAGCTCGAGGCGCTCGCCGACTCTGACCACGCGGCGACGGTGTCGACGTGGGACGCGATGCCGCTGATCGACAAGCTCTACGCGGCGGTTGAGCAGCTCGAGATCGCGCTCGAGGCAGGATCGAGAGCCGTTGCGCCGATGCCGAATCCCTCGACTTCCTCTCCGCGTCCGGCTGCGCGACCGACGATGCCGCCGCGCTTGCGTCTTGCGTACTCCAGGGGGCACGAGACTCGGCCGGGATCGTGCTCGATCGGCTCCTCGGTTCGTATGCCGGCAGTCGAGCGAGCACTCTCTGGAATCACTCTGTTCAGCCGATCCTCGAGCAGGGGTGCACGCCGTGTCACCAGGGGCCGCGCTTTGGATTTGCCACCATCGAGGGTTCGACACCCTTCGACGACTCCGAGACGGCGGCGAACCGGGAGGTCTTTCTGGACCAGGTTTCCCTCGACCATCCACCCGTCAGTCGTCTGCTTCGCAAAGGGCTGGGAAGTGATCATCCCGATGGACTCCCGCACGGAGGCGGAAGTCGCCTCGCGCGTTCCTCGCCGGAGTATGCGGCACTCCTGGAGTGGATCCAGGAGGAGAAGCGAGAGCGCTGCGCCGACTGCGGCCTCGCGGCGTCGCAGCAGTTCGTTGCCTACGTCGAGCAGCCGCGTCTTTTCTGGGCCCTGGCTCGAGACCCCATCCGTACCGATCACGGCTTGCGGGATCGGGCGCGAATCTGGTTGCAGCCTCTGGAGCCAGGGCGCCTTCGCCCTCAGGGCGCGCCGATCGATTTTCTGGGAGACTCGTTTTGCGGCGCGGACGGGCGCTGTGATTTCGGCCACCTCGCCGCTTCCCATGACGGGACGATGCTTGCCTTCGAGTGCCGTCTGGGAGAGGTCGGGCAGGATTGGGTCCACGATGTGCGGTGGAATGTCTGCATCGCTGGGATCGGACCCGACGGGCGCGCGGTCGCTCCGCGTCGGCTGCGAACCTCGGTGACGCAGGCCGGCCGCACGATCGCCCGAAGCGACCCCTTCGGACTTTTTGGCGACGACGGCTGGCCCCTCAAGGGCGTGTACGACCACCACTTCCAGGTGCGCCGACGTGACGATCGCACCCCGGTTTTCGGCCCCGCCGATCAGTGGGTGTATCTCTCGAGCCGAAGCCCGGACCCGCGCACGGGTTCCGACGGGACCCGGACGTACCACGGGTTCGAGCACGTCAACAATATCATCGCCGTTCGCGTCGATGGGTCCGAGGAACGCTCGGTCTATCGCAACGAAGGTGGCCAGGCCGACTTCCCCTTCTTCCGCCGCGACGGGAACCTCGCCTTTCACACCTGGAACCTCGAGCGAATGGATCGGCATCTCTACACCCAGTCGTCACCGGACGGCGACATGGAGCGTCCGGTGCTGCTCGGGCGCGTTCAGGGGGAGAATCGTTGGGGGAAGGCCGTGGAGACGGCTTCGGGGGTCGTCCTCGGCATGACCGGGCGACGGCGCGCGGCGGCCGACAACTACGTCCTCTTTCGCGGGGATCACACGCTGGGGGCCGGGCTCGCGGGCAATCCCGCGGCGATCACCGTACTCGATCCGGAGGTGCACGCCCAGATCGCACCCTTTCCCAATGGCTATTGCCGCACGCCGCCCGACGGGGAGAACTGCGTCGTCGATCGCTGGTACGGCGAACCGGCCTGGGCGCCCGATGGGCGCGTGCTGATCGCCTACAACCCACGCAAGACCCATGTCCTGCAGGGCGAGCAGATGTACCTGGGCTATGCGGAGGGATCGAATCTCGAGGAGCGTCTCGCGGCCATGCTGCCGTACACGCCCGCGCAGCTCGGGATCTCGCTTCTCGACGACCGGGGCCGCGTCCAGCGTCTGATCGATCCAGCTCCGGGCAAAATGCTTCGTTACCCGGTATGGATCGGACGGCGGTCGCCGCCGCGTCTTCAGCCCTCGCTCACCGACGAGGCCGCCGAGGCGGCGACTATTCACATCGCGCACGTCCCGATCTGGCTGAGTTTTCGTCGCGGTCCCGACCACACGGGGGGATCGAGCAAGGCGAATCAGATGGCGGTGCTCGACCGTATCGTTGCCCTCCGCATCCTGGTGAAGGAGATGGACGGCAATGCCTGTCTGAACGACGGGAGGCCCTACCGGTTCGCCGTGAACAACGGCTACTACGACCACCCGACCCACCTCGGAATCAGCAATGCGACGGGCTATCACCGGCTGGTCGCTCCTCTGGACGCAGGGGGAAATGCGTGGGGTGACGTGCCGCTCGAGGCCGATGGTTCGGTTCACCTGCGCTTGCCGGCGGGCGAATTGCTTCTCTTTCAGGGGATCGACGCCGATGGGCATGTCGTCCGGCAGCACTCCCGTCTCATGACGCTCGCCCCGGGCCGCCACGTGGATACCAGCGTCCGTGCCGAGCAGTACGCCGGCCAATGCAGCGCGTGTCACGGATCGATCCGGTCCGGAGAGCCCTGGATTCCACTCACGGCGTTCGACAATGTTCCGATCACTTCCCTGGACTTCGCGACGATCGCGCGGGCAAACGCCCCGGTGGATCTGGCAGATCCCGCGATCGAGCGGCGCACGATGACCTATCTCCATCGACTGCGCCCTCTTCTCGACCGTTCGTGTGTCGGATGCCACAGCGGCAGCGCGCCACCCGGGGAATTGAGCCTATCCGCGACGTACTCCGCGCAGGCGAACTATCCCGCTGGCAGGTGGGCGTCGCCGCACTGGGCGGATTCGTCGTATATGGACTTTGTGCCCACCGAGCAGCGAGTTCCGGGATACGAGTATTCGGTGGCGTGGTCGTGGCTCTTGCGCCAGGACCAGAACGAATATCGCTCCCACCCCGAATACGCGGAGCGCATGGCCGGGTTCGAACCGGTGGCCGACCTGGCTCCCTGGGACCCCGGGTATCAAAACCT
>JAPOLW010000573.1 GCA_029976905.1 bacterium
ATCCCCACCGGACCAATCCCCGGTCCAGCGGCATCGACCAATGCGTCATGAAGGTGGAATCGCGCGCCCGTCCGGGCGGCGAGACTACGAGCGACGTCGGCGCCGGCGCGGTCACCGAGAATCGCCCCCGGAGCGGTCGCTTCGGCAAGGGGCGCCGCCTCGGCCTCGCCCAGACGCGGATCGAAGAGAATCGCCGTGCGCCCAAGATGCAGACAGGCGAGCACGCATTCGGCCAGGGCGGGTCCGTTCCCAAAGACACAACCGATCCGCGGCCCCGGCGCCGAGACCTCCAGCGCCGCCGCCAACCGCGCGACCCGTCGCGCCAGAGTCGCAAACGTCAGCGCGCCCCCGGCGTGGACGATCGCCGGATGCTGCGGACGCGCCGTCGCCTGGCGCGCCAACCAGTCGGGCTGGTTCATCGGCCCTCCTCCAGAAAGCGCGCACACGCCGCGGGGTCGAGCTCCACACCCAGACCCGGCCCCGCGGGAACCGCCATCGACGGAGCAACCGGGATCGACGGCCAGACCAGATCTCCCGCGAGCAGTGGTCCGGTGGCCAGGCCACACGCCGCGAGCGTCCCGGGCACCGTCGCGGCCACCGCCAGGGCGGCAGCGATGCCGATGCCCGTATCGATGCCACTGGTGACCGCAACCGGAACGCCGGACCGACCGGCCATCTCCGCCACCCGCCGTGCGACCGACGGCCCTCCGACCTGGACCAGCTTCAGGACCAGCGCGTCACAGGCCTGCGCCTCGAGCAGGGCACGAGCGACGTCCACGTCGGTCACCTGCTCGTCGGCGGCGATGCGCACCGACGAGTCCTGCCGGACGCGCGCGAGTGCCCCGACGTCGCCGGGAGCGATCGGTTGCTCGACCCACTCCACATTCGGCAGCGCGCAGGCCCGGCATGCCCGGCGCGCCTCCGATTCACTCCAGACGCCATTGGCGTCGATCCGAAGCGAAAGCTGCGGCACCGCCGCGAGAGCCTCGACTTCCGCGCGCGTCGCCTCGACCGCCGGCGACGCCTTGCGCTTGGCATGCGTGAAGCCCGCCGCAGCCAGACGCCGTGCTTCGGCGACGAGATCGGCACTGTCCGCCGACTCGAGCAACGCATTGACCGGCACGCGACGTCGCCGGCTGCCGCCGAGGTGCTCCGCGGCCGACAGACCACGCCGTCGCGACACCAGATCGAGCAACGCCGTGTCCACCGCGCTCGAGATCCATGCCGGTGCTTCCCCCAGTGCGACGAGGATCTCGTCGACGCGCGTCAGTGCGGCGCCACGCAGGGGCGCAATCGCCTCGTGCAGGAGCGCGGATTCGCGTCGTACCTCATCGCGCGGTGCGTGCGGATGCGGCGCCGCCTCCCCCAATCCCACGGTCCCGTCGTCCGCGGTCAGTCGAATGACCCAACCGCGTCGCGCCAGGATCGGCCCGCGCGCCGTCTGCAATGGTCGAGCAAGCGGAATCGAGAAGCCGAGCGCTTCGGCACCGGCGACCCTCACGAGAGCAGGCCCGCGGCGAGGAGGAGCCCGAAGACGAGTTCGACGCGGGCCGTGGCGGCCAGAGCCTCGTTCAGCGCAGGCCCGTCGGTCCGACCGAGTACCGCACGCAGCGGCGCCCATGCGAGGGGAAGCGCGAGCCCCGCGAGCAGCGCTCCGGTCGGCAGCACACCGGCGGCCGCCCCCCAGACGATGATGCCGAAGCCGACGCCCAGCGCGGCCACGTAGAGGGCACGTCCGCCGGCCCGGCCCAGGCGCACGACGATCGTTCGCTTTCCGGCCCGTGCATCGCCGTCCACGTCGCGCACGTTGTTCACCAGCATGATCGCCGTGGCCAGGGCGCCCACGGCCACCGAGCATAGAACGCCACCGGCGCTCAGATCTCCGACCTGGAGGTATTCCGTCCCCAGGACCGCGACCGGCCCGAAGAAGAGGAAGACGAATACCTCGCCGAGACCGTGGTAGGCGAGCGGAAACGGGCCTGCGGTATACGCCGCCGCCGCAACCATCGACGCAAGTCCGATCCAGAAGATCGGCCAGCCGCCGCGCGCGATCAAGAAGGCGCCGACCACGGCCGCGCCGAGCAGTGCCGTAACGCCGGCCATCGCGACGTGACGCGGATCGACCGCACCGGACTGCGAAGCGCGCGCGGGCCCGATCCGTGCGTCGTCGTCGGCCCCACGGACGTGATCCCCCCAATCGTTGACCAGATTCGTGGCAATCTGCAGGAAGATCGCCGCGCCGAGGGCGAGTCCGGCGACGCCCGCATCGAAGCCGCCGCGGTGCGCCGCCACGGCGCTCCCCACCATTACCGGCACGAGCGAAGCCGGCAGGGTTCGCGGTCGCAGAGCCGAAACCCACAAGGCGGCGCGCCCCGCAGAACTCACGACGCCGACCCCGTCGCGCCGTCCCGCGCAAAGGCCCGCACCACGGACCAGTACCGCTCGGGCTTCTCCAGATGCACGCGGTGGCCCGCTTCGGGGACGACGTGCAGAGTGCTGTCGGGCAGGGCCTCGACCATGCGCCGGCCGATGTCGAGGTATTTTGCGTCCTCCTCTCCCACCACCACGGCGGTCGGCATTTCCAGCCGAGCGAGCTCCGACCAGTAGGACGGTTGCCGGCCCACCCCCAGAGCGCGAAGGCCGGCTGCCAACTGTGGAGCCGTCGCCTGGAGCCGCACGCGGCGTTCCCGGGCGAGAATGTCGGCGGGGAGCCGCTTCTGCGAGGCGAACAGGGGAATCTGCGCCCAACGTTCGACGAAGGAGTCCATGCCGTCGCGCTCGATCGACGCGGCCAGGTCTTCGTCCGCGGCGCGGCGGTGGGCGCGCTCGGTCTGGTCGGGCAACCCTGGCGACGCGCTCTCGAGCAGGAGGCGCTGCACACGGTCCGGATGACGACACGCGGCCGCGAGTGCGACGCGGCCGCCCATCGAGTACCCCAGCCAGAACGCCGCTGCG
>JAPOLW010000574.1 GCA_029976905.1 bacterium
GCCTTCACCCGGAAGAGGGAAAGCGATGAATCAGACCGATCGCGACGTCTTCGAGAATTTTCTCTTCGACATGACCGATAGTCCGGATCCGGTAGAAGCCCGAGAAATCGAGGCGCCGGTCCTGCGCGAGCGACTCGTCGCCCGCCCGGGCCGCGTCGGCTGAAACGGCCCCTGCGCCGGGGTGGCGTCAGGGCGGGGCGGTCCGCCCCGCGCCCTCCCGGGCGCTACGGGCGAAGGCGCGCCCGACGGGCTCCACGAGGAGGGTGGCCATCCGGCGGTAGCCCTCGTCGTTGGGGTGGACCCAGTCGATGTGTAGAGCCGCATTGTCGCCGGCCTCGAATGGAGGCACGAAGTCGACGACCTCGACGTTTTCGCTTCGTCCGACCTCCCGGGTGATGGTCTGGTAGACGGGGTGGGCGTCGACGTTCGCGTCGACGAGCGCGCGCGGGTGCTTCCAATGCGCGGCCACGTCTGCGCGGGTCTGCTCGTCGCTCAGGATCGGCGGGTAGACGAGCAGGATGGGTTCGCTTCCGCGCTCTCGCAGGGTCCGGATGGCCCGGGTGAGGTCGTCGCGGAACTGGTCGGGAGCGACCGACGGTCGGTACTCGACCAATCGCGGGCGGGTTTGCGAACGCGGCTGGGCGAGGAGGTCGAAAAGAAGCGCGCATACCCGGCTGGCAAAGCAGCCGTAGGACAGTCGGCGGATCCACAACTCTTCTTCGGCAGACCGGTAGGCGGGGAAATGGTCGTTGAAGCCGACCATCACCAAGGTGACCGGAGCCGGATCCGGGGTGCGCTCGGCGAGCAGGCGCGCGGATTGCGCGGTATAGCCGGGTACTCCGAGATTGCGCACCGGGGCGTCGAGGAGCCGGGCGAGGACCGCCGGGTAGGTATCGTCGTCCCGGGACCCATAGCCGAAGGTCGAGGAGTCGCCGACGCAATCCACCCGGGGAGGGCCCTCGGGGCCGGGCGTGCGGCGGTGGCCGGCCGGGTCGGTCGAGAAGGGTTGGACCAACTCGCGGCCGCGCCACTCGAGGTCGGGAAGGAGCGCCCAGCCGAGCTCGCGATCGGGCTGATAGAAGGCGGGAAAATTCGGAAAGAGCAGCACTCCCGCCCGGTTGTCGGGCGCGTGGTAGCCGACGAGCCGAAGGCCGAGCTCCAGAAGGATCCAGGGGAGGAGGAAGGCGGCGACCAACTTCGAGACGGTCCGCAGGCTCTTCACGTTCCCCCCTCCCAGCGCCCTGGCGACGTGGACCCGGGCGGGCGTGCGCTCTTGCTCGATCCGAACACGACCGGATCCGGTCCTACCAGACGCCTGGAATGGCTCCAATCCATCACGCTAGAGTCGGGGAATGTTCACGCGCCTCGATCACGTCATCGTTCTCGTCTCGGACCTGGAGGCCGCGGCCCGGGATTACCAGGCCCTCCTGGGGCGCGAGCCCGCATGGCGGGGCGGACACCCGGGCGGCGGCACCAGGAACGTACTCTTCTCTCTCGGCAACGGCTATCTCGAACTTCTCACCCCGGACGGGGACGAGGGGCTGGCTGGCTTTTTGCGCGAGCGTCTCGAAGGCCACGGAGAGGGGTTGTTCTCCTTTGCCCTGGCCTGCGAGAACGCCGACCGCTGCGTGGCCGAACTACGGGAGCGCGGCCTCGCGCCGATGGACCCGGTCGAAGGGCACGGACGCGACGAGCACAGCGGTGCCGAGCGACGTTGGCGCAATGTCCACCTCGCGCCCGAGCAGACGCGAGGAATCATGATGTTCGCAATCGAGCATCTCTCTCCCCCCGATGCCCTGCCGCCCTCACCGGCGGTCGAGAGCGAGTCGGCGGCCGCGTCGGAGTTCGATCACATCGTGGTGATGACGAAGGATCCCGACGGGGCCCGGCAGTTCTACGGGGATGGCCTCGGTCTGCGCATGGCGCTGGACAAGACGTTCGAGAAGTTCGGCTCCCGTCTCATCTTCTTCCGCATCGCCGGCGTCTCGATCGAGATCGGAGCGTCGCTGCGCGATGAGGTCGACGCGAACGCGAAA
This sequence comes from bacterium, assembly GCA_029976905.1. Taxonomy (GTDB): domain Bacteria; phylum Desulfobacterota; class Binatia; order UBA12015; family UBA12015; genus VGTG01. The sequence goes on from JAPOLW010000574.1 coordinate 2,037, forward strand.
GACCATCTCTGGGGCCTCGCCTACCGCGTCCCGGACATCGACGCGGCGCGCGCGCGCATCGCCGGGGCGGGCCTCGACGTGAGTGAGGTGCGCGCGGGGCGCAAAGCCGGCACGCGGGTCTGCACCGTCCGCCGACCCACCCACGGTGTCGCGACCCTGCTGATCGGACCGCAGACGTGACCGCGGCGGTCGTGCCTGGACGCCAGCGGCGAGACATGGCCTTGACAGTCCGGTCCAATGAGTGATCGTGCCCCGCTGGTGCGCGCAGACGTGGCGGATGGAGGTGGGACGTTTCCGGCTCCGTCGGTAGAGCCCGGTTGGCACGGATGGGCAGCCGCGGAGGAGAGGAGCAGACAATGAGGCGAGATTCGGACATCCTGGTCGTATTCGGGGCGTCGGGCGACCTGGCGCGCAAGATGACCTTTCCCTCGCTGTACCGACTTGCACAGCGGCGCCTGCTGAAGGTGCCGATCGTCGGCGTGGCGATGTCGGATTGGACGGCCGCCGAACTCAAGGCCTATGCGCGCCGTGCGGTGCGCGAGGCAGGGATCCGCGTCGACGCCAAGGTTTTCGCCCGGATGACGCGGGGCATGAAGTACGTCAAGGGTGACTACACAGAGCGCGCGACGTTCAAGCGGGTGAAGGACGCGATCGGCAAGGCGCAGCGGCCTCTGTTCTACCTCGAGATCCCGCCCTCGCTCTTCGAGACGGTCGTCCACAACCTCGCGGGAGCTGGTTTGACGTCGAATGCGCGCGTCGTGGTCGAGAAGCCCTTTGGGCACGACCTCGACTCGGCGCGGGCCCTCAATGCCAGTCTCCTCGGTGTACTGCGCGACGATCAACTCTATCGCATCGATCACTACCTGGGGAAGGAGCCCGTACAGGACCTGCTCGTCTGGCGGTTTGGCA
>JAPOLW010000575.1 GCA_029976905.1 bacterium
TGGCTGCCTCCCAGGGGTTGCGGGATTACTTCGCGGAAATCCTCAGTGAGCGTCGCCAGACGCCTCGCGAGGATCTGATCAGCATGCTGGCCGAGGTCGAGCTCGATGGACAACGGCTCACCGACGACGACATCTTCGCCTTCCTGCGTCTTCTGCTGCCCGCCGGCGCCGAGACGACCTACCGGTCCTCGAGCAATCTCCTCTGTGGGCTGCTCGGCGATCCGGCACAGCTCGATGCCTTGCGCGGCGATCGGTCGCTCACGCGCCGCGCGATCGAGGAGGGCCTTCGTTGGGAAGCGCCGCTCACGGGGATCGCCCGCACCACGACCCGCGACGTCGAGGTCTGCGGAACCCAGATTCCGGCCGGCTCGCAGATCCACGTCTGCATCGGTGCGGGGAACCATGACCCCGCGCGCTGGGACGACCCGGAGCACTTCGATCTCCGTCGGGAGTCCAAGCCGCACATTGCTTTCGCCACGGGTCCCCACACGTGTCTCGGGCTCCACCTGGCCCGCATGGAGACGCAGGTTGCGCTCGACGCTCTTCTCGACCGGCTCCCTGGTCTTCGCCTCGACCCCGCGGCGCAGGACGTCCACATCACCGGCTTTACCTTCCGCGCTCCGCGCGAACTCCCCGTCGTCTTCGACGCTTGAGGACCCACCGCGATGCCCGGTCCCTACACCTTCGACGTCCCGCTCACCCTGGGCGCGCACCTCGATGCCCGCGCCGCCCACGCCGACCTGGCCGACCGCGTCTTCCTCCTCGAAGGAGATCGTCGTTGGACCTACCGCGATTTCCGGGCGGAGTCGGTGCGCGTGGCGCACCTCCTGCGTTCCCGCCTCGCCCCGGTGGACGAGTCGCGTCCGCCGCATGTGGCGATGTTGCTCGAAAATCGACTCGAGCTGCTCTCCCTTCTCGGCGGCTGTGCCTACGGAGGGGCCACGCTCTTTGGAGTCAATACCGGCCTACGCGGCGAGGTTCTCGCCGGGGTGCTCAACCAGTCCGGGGCGCGCCTTCTCGTCGTCGATCAGAGCCTACAGGAGCAGGTCGAGCGCGTTCGCGGCGATCTTCGTCATCTCGGGGCAGAGGACATCCTGGTGGTTCGCTCACGCGGCGAAGGAGAACTCGTGGCGCGCGAGTTCTCCGAGGCTGTCCGCGAGGAGGTCGGCGAGGCGGATCCGGAGCGGCCAGCCCCGGCTGTGGACGTCGATCCGGAACGCCCCCTCGTTGTCATCTACACCTCGGGGACGACCGGACTTCCCAAGGGAATCCTCAACAATCACGCGAAGCTGTTGCTGATCGGCATGGCGGTCTCGGGCAACATGCAGCTGACCGAAGAGGATCGCGGCTATGCGTGCATGCCGCTCTTCCACTCGAACGCGCTCTTCCTCGGCTTCATGCCGGCCTTCTGGGTCGGCGGCAGCATGGCGATGCGGGACCACTTCAGCGCTTCCCAATTCGTCCCGGATGTCTTTCGGTACGGCTCTACCTATTGGAACTACGTCGGCGAACCGGTGCACTACGTTCTCGGTGCTCTCGAGAAGAGTCATGGGAGCGCGGCGGCGATCGCCGAGGCGGTGACGGCGAATCCGTCCAATCGTCTTCGATACGCTCTCGGGAACGGTGCTGCGGCCCCGGAACTCGAGCGCTTTTCGCAGTGGCTCGGTCTCGAGGACATGTTCGAACTCTACGGATCGACCGAGGCCGCCATCACGACTTTTCGCAAGAAGGGGGATCCCCGCGGTTCCGTCGGTGAGATCGGTGACCCCAAGGTGCGGATCCTCGACGAGGCCGACGTGGAATGCCCCGCGGCGGAACTCGACGCCGACGGGAAGATCACGAACTATGTGGAGGCCGTCGGGGAGATCTGCCGGGTCGCCGACGATACGGCGCTCTTTCAGGGGTACTTCGACAACGAAAAAGCGAATCGGGACAAATATCGCGACGGGGTCTATCACTCGGGGGATCTCGGCCACGTGCTCGAGCGTGACGGGAAGAGATTTCTCTTCTTTGATGGCCGGACCGACGATTGGATTCGCAAGGACGGCGAGAACTTCTCGGCCCTTCAGGTCGCGCGCCTGGTCCAGGAGCACCCCGATGTGGTCCTCGCCGCCGCCTATGGGGTGCCGTGTGCGGTCTCCGACGAATTGGTGATGGTCGCACTCAAGTTGCGCGCCGAGGCTCCCTTCGACCCGAAGCAATTCTTCGATTTCTGCCATGCGAGCGTGGAGACCGGTGGCATGGATCGCAAGTGGTTTCCGGATTTCCTGCGCATCGTCGACGAATTCGAATACACCCAGACCGAGAAGATCCTGGTGCGAAACTTGAAGAAGGTGCATTTCGATCGCAACCGCTTACCGGGGGCGCGGCTCTTCTATCGCCAGCGGGGCGATGACAGCTTCCGCGAGTTTGGCGCCGACGCGTACGCGGACCTGCGCGCGGAGTTTGCTCGCGCCGAGAAACTCGACCTACTCGACCGTTGAGGTGTGCGCCCGGCGCTGCGTCGGGGATCGCGCTCGGCGAAGGGGCTCAGATCGCCTCAGGCGACGACTTTCTTTGCCCGCAGCGCCCGGCACCGTTCCTCCGGGCAGCCGATCTCGCGCAGAATTTCGTTCGTATGGTCGCCGTAGAGTGCCGCCGCGGCGACATCGTCTGCCCGGGTTTTCGAGAAGCGAACCGCGGGACGCGCGCGCCGGTAGCGACCGTACACGGGGTGGGTCGCCTCCAGGATCGCGCCATTGTGGGTCAGCTGCGGGTCGACCAGAACGTCGGCATGGGCGAGAACCGGCGCGGCGGCGACCTCGTGTTCGACCAGGGCCCGATAGGCCTCCGCGGTGTCGAGAGCGGCCAATCCGTCGCGTAGAGCCTCGGCCCGCTCGATCTGGTTCGCCTCCTCGAGGGACTCCCGCCCCCGATGGCGCGGGCTGTCGGCGAGATCG
>JAPOLW010000576.1 GCA_029976905.1 bacterium
GTCCTCGAGGATGCGTTCCTCCCCTCCGCCGACCATGTGGTGGCCGCGGTCCACGCACAACTGGGCTGGAACACTTGATGGCGACGCCGATCGCGATGCCCAAGCTGGGCATCACCATGGAGGAGGGTACGGTCGTCGAGTGGCCGCACGCGATCGGCGACCACGTCGAGAAGGGCCAGGTCGTCCTGATCATCGAGTCCGAAAAAGCGGAGGTCGAGATCGAGGCATCGGCGTCGGGTTATGTGCGCCACCACTACGCCGATGCGGGAGACACCGTTCCCTGCGGCACGCTTCTCGGTGCGATCACCCCGGAGAAGGACGTCGATTTCGATGCGGCCGCCTTCGCTGCCGAGCAGGCCGAGCGGGCGCCCAAGGTCGACGTGGCGCGGGCGGCGCCGACACCGGGGCCACGTCCTGCCGCGGCGCTCGCGCCCCGGACGGCATCGGCGCAACGGCCGGACCGGATCGTGGCGACGCCGGCGGCGCGCGTGCGTGCGCGCGCCGCCGGCGTGGATCTCGCGCGCGTGACCGGAACCGGGCCGGGGGGGCGCATCACCCGGGGCGACGTCGAGGACTGGGCCGAGCGCCGCAGTCGCCTGGTCATGGTCGCCGACGGGGTCGGGCTCGACGTGGCGCGCCAGGGCGAGGGCGAGCCCGTCGTGCTGTTGCCCGGACTCGGGACCGACGTGTCGGTCTTCGCCCGGCAGATTCCGGTGCTCGCGCGGACGCACCTTGTCCTGGGTGTGAATCCCCGCGGTGTTGCCGGTTCGGACGCGCCCGAAGAGGAGGCCTACCCGGTCGAGCAAGCGGCGCGTGACGCGGTCGCGGTCACCGATGCGCCGGTGCACGTCGTGGGCGCGAGTCTGGGAGCCGCGGTTGCCCTGGAGATGGCGCTCGCCCACCCCGAGCGGGTGCGCTCGCTCACGCTGGTGACGCCCTTCGTCTCCAGCGACGCCCGCCTCGATGCGGTCTCGGAGTCCTGGCGGCGTCTGGCGGCGGAAGTGGATCCGGCCGAACTCGCGCGCGCGCTTCTCCCCTGGTTCTTCTCGTCCGATTTTCTCGCCGAGCCGGCCGCGCGCGAACGGCTCGTGCGTGGCCTCGCAGCGACCCTGGCCCGCGTGCCTGCGACCACTCTCGACCGCTCCGTGGCCGGGCTGCGGGCGTGGTCGGGCACCCGCGAGGGTGGTCTCGGTGCGGTGACGGTCCCGACCCTGGTGATCGTCGCGGGCGGAGATCTGCTCACCCCCCATGCGGCCGCGGTCGCGGCGGCGATCCCGGGGGCCACGTCGGTCGTCGTTCCCGGAGCCGGTCACGCCGTCACGATCGAGTCACCCGAGGCCGTGAACGACGCCGTGACGGCCCACCTTTCCGCCACGTCGTGAACACAAGGAGATCGTCTCATGCGCAACGTCGTCGCCCGTTCCGTCCTCGCCTTCCTCGTCGTCTTCGGACTCGTCCTCCCGACGAGCGGAGCGGGTGCCGCCGAACTCACGGCCGCAGACCGCTTCGCCCTCCTCGACCTGCTCTCGAGGTACAGCCACCGCTGGGACGGGCGTGACGAGAAGGGCTGGGTCGACCTCTTCACCGAAGATGCGGTGATCAAGGCGGCGTTCCGCGACCAACCCGTGTGGAGCTATGGGTCGAATGCGGAGCGGCTGAACTTCATCCAGACCTTCTACGCCACCGAGGGGAAGAACGGCCTCCTCCAGTCGCGGCACTTCCAGACCAATACCTTGTTCTCGCCGCAGGCCGATGGTTCGGTCCGGGCCGATACGATGTTCGCGGTCACCTTCCAGTACAAGGGCGAACCGGCGCCGCGCTTCAGCAATACCGGCATCTACCGCGACCGCTTCGTGCGCACGAAGTCCGGCTGGAAGTTCGCCCTGCGCGACATCCTGGTCGACCAGGAACTCCCCGCCCCAGCGAAGTGAGGCCCGCGGCCTGGCCACGCCAGGCGTCACCGCCGGCGGGCGCGGACTTCTCCGCACCTGGCGTCGGGCTCCGGGCCCCCGGGTCGCGGCTTGAGGGCGGTGTCGCCGGCGGGCTAGTCTTGGCCCATGGCAGATTCTTCGCGAGTCAAATTCGAAATGAAGGGACTTGCCGGGCGCCACTGGCCGGTGCCCGAATGGCACTTCGCTCGCATCGAGACGGAAATGGCTTCCCCCGAGCCCAAGGATCAGATGATGGCCGTGGTGGCGCGGATGCCGGCCGAGGAAGCACCGGACCTCGGGGAGATCGACTGGGATGCGGTGCTCGCCGAGTATCGCGATCTCGAGTTTCCGAAGTACTATCTCCAGCCCTTTCACAGCGTTCCCGGTGGCTACCTCTCCGAAAGCGCGGCCCTGGGCGACCGCCAGGCGATGCAGGCGATCTATGCCGAGGCCCATCCGCGCAAATGCCTCGGGATTCGCGAGGAACTCGCGGCGCTCGTGCCCGCGACGGCGCGTGAGGTCGTCGATCTCGGCGGCGGCACTGGCGACGGGGGCGCCGCCGTCGCTCGCCTACGGCCCGACGCGCGGGTGCGTGCGATCGACGCCTCGCCGTTCATGGTCGAAGTGGGCCGCCGCCAGAACGGGGACGTCCCGAATCTGGAGATCACCCAGGGGTTTGCCGAGAAGACCGGAATCGAAGACGAGAGCGTCGACGCGGTGACCATGACGCTCGTCCTGCACGAGTGTCCGGATGCCGCCAAGCGCGAAATCGGCCGTGAGGCGGTGCGCATCCTGCGACCGGGCGGCACGCTCGTCCTCACCGACGTGCCCAACGACGATCTGCATCGGTATCGCGGATTTTTCGAGCCCTACAAGGAGCCCTGGCTCGCGTTCGACTTCGATCGCTATCTGCTCGACCTGGGCCTGGTCGATCCGCGACCCGCCGACGTTGCCGAACGCCTCTGGACCCGCGTGGCGGTGAAGCCGG
>JAPOLW010000577.1 GCA_029976905.1 bacterium
CAGCAGCCGAGAGAGTGGCAGACGAAGGTGACGCGGCTGTCCTCCGAGTGGGGTAGACACGCATGGATTGCATCGACCCAGCGGTCTTTTTCGGGGGCGAGGAGGTCGGGCAACGTCGGGAAGAGAGCCGGAGTGCCGCTGTGCTCGAGTTCTTCGAGGAGGATCCGTTGCCAGTGGCCCTCTCCCGAGCCCTCGTATCCAGGGACGAAGACGATCATGGTCGGCATGCGTTGCGGAGAGGGGCGGAGGCGCGTCGAGCCTGGCCGTTGGTCGGGGTCCGGCGGCCGCGTCGGGCATGCGGAGAGCCTCGTCTTTCCATGCCGGGAAGGTAGGCCGTTCTCTCGCGCGCCGCTACCCGTCGTGTCCGGAATCCCGGGGCGGGCCATCGATACGGTGGAACGGGTCGCGACCGGAAGCTAGAGACCCGGCGTGAGTGGCGCGAAGGCACGTTACTTCGCACGCCGGTGGGCGAGGGAGGAGGCTGCTTCGCAATACCTCCCCACGGTGCCTTCGCGGACGGAGGATACGTTGTGGAGGGGGCTGACGCGCAACGGCGAGCTCCGGCTGCTCGTCGTGCGAGCCACCAGCTCGGTACAGGAGAGCGTCCGCACGCTCGGGGCGGACCCGGCAACGGCGCGTCTTCTCGCCGAACTCACGGTGGGAGGGCTTCTGGTCCGCTCGGCGACCGATCCCGAGGCGCAGGTGCAACTCACCATCCGCAATCCGGGCGCCGCCGGCCGCTTGTATCTGGACGTCTGGAGGGCTGGGCAGGGGTATCGTGCCTCGGTCGAAAATCCGACGGCCGGTGCGACGGGAGAGCCGCTGTTTCGCGGCGGTGAGTTCGACCTGATGCGCAGCCGCGCCTCCGGGCCGCCCCATCGCTCGGTGCGCCTTCTGGGGGAGGAGGGACTTGCCGAGGCCTACATGGCGCATCTGCTCGAGAGCGATCAGATCCGGGCGATCCTCCAGCTCGACGTACGGGCCGACCACCGGGGCGTGACCCACGCCTGCGGTTTTCTCGTACAGGTCACTCCCGAGGGAACACGCGACGACGTCGAGCAGTTGCTGGGCAACCTGGATCGGGTCCCCGCCCCTGCAGACCTGATGACCGAAGCGGACCCCGATGGGCGAGCCTTCGGTGACCAGATCCTCGCGGGATACCGATGGGATCAGGCGGCACGCGAAAACGTGTCGTTCGTCTGCCGGTGTTCCCGCGAGCGACTCGTTGCCATCTTGCGGTCTCTTCCCGAGGACGAGCGTCGCGAGATGGTCGAGGAGGCCGAGCCGATCGAAACAACCTGTGAGTTCTGCCGGGCGAAATACCTGATCGCTCCGACCGAGTTGTTTTGAACGGGGCGCGCGACGACGATCCCTGCGCCCGCTGGGGGAAGCGCGAGGGCTCCGGCGGCATGCACCGCCGGAGCCGGACGCTCCTCAGACGCTGACGACGTTCTCGGCCGCGGGACCCTTCTGGCCCTGGACCACGTCGAACTCTACCTTCTGCCCCTCGGACAGGGTCTTGAAGCCCTCGCCCTGGATGGCGGTATGATGGCAGAAGACATCCTTCTCGCCGTCGTCACGGGTGATGAACCCGTAACCCTTTTCGTCACTGAACCACTTCACGGTTCCGCTCGTACGCATCGCAATACTCCTGAGTCTTGAATCGTCGGAGTACCGCGCTGCGATCTTCGTATTCGATCATCTGTGCTTTCCCGACCACTCGTTTTTGTTGGGGGAGTCTTCCCGCGCCGGTGGACCTTCCAGCCGGACGGTGACTTCCCTGAACACGCCCATAGCGAGCTTTTCGGGATCTTGCACCCCCCATTTTCGGGAAGTTTCCCGGGTCGCTCGCTAAGGGAGACCGGAGCCGTGGCGACATCGATGCAGCGTCCTTTTTTCGCGACTGCCGCCCGTGGGACCGAGGGCGCTCTGCGCGATGAATTGCGGGAGTTGCGGCTCCCCGGCGTTCGGGCGGATCGGGGGGGCGTCCACTTCGGGGGGACGCTGGCGCACGCGATGCGGGCCTGTCTGCGCAGCCGGATCGCCCTGCGGGTCCTCTGGCGCCAGGCCGAATTCGAGGCCCCCGACCCCGATGCCCTGTACGCGGGCGCGCGCGGGGTGGATTGGGCGCAATGGCTCGATTCCGCCCGGACGCTGGCCGTCTTTGCGACGGTGAAGAGCAGCGGGCTCACCCACTCGGGTTACGTCGCGCAGAAGATCAAGGATGCCGTCGTCGACCAGCTACGCGAGCGCCAGGGCCAGCGGCCGGACGTGGATCCGGGGGCACCCGACGTGCGCATCGTCGCCCATCTCGACAAGGATCGTGCCCAACTCTTTGTCGACCTCGCCGGGAGGCCGCTTTCCGATCGGGGATATCGGACGCAGGGCGGCAAGGCGCCCCTGCGGGAGAACCTGGCGGCGGCTCTGTTGCGGCTCGCTGGTTTTTGCCCTGGGACCTCCCTGCTCGACCCCATGTGTGGCTCGGGTACGCTGCCGATCGAGGCGGCCCTGTGGGCCCGGGGATGGCCCGCTGGCGGAGGCCGTCGCTTCGGATTCGAGCGTTGGCGGTGCTTTGATGACGAAGCTCGCGCGACCTGGCGCCTGGAGTGCGAACGGGCCGAGCAGTTTGGTCGGTCGGTCGAGACCGGGATCCGCGCGTCGGATCGGGACCCCCGGGCCCTTGCGGCGGCCCGGGCGAATGCCCGCCGCGCGGGGGTCGAGGTGCGTTTCCGGCGCACGTCGCTCGCAGACCTCCGCGCGCCAGGGCCCGGGACTCTCGTCGTCACCAACCCTCCCTACGGCGTGCGCCTCGAACGCGACCGGGACTGGTTGCGCGACTTCGCTGGCCTGCTGGACCACGCGCACGGGTGCACGGTGGTTGCCCTCTCCGCAGATCGCAGCCTGCCCGAGCATGTC
>JAPOLW010000578.1 GCA_029976905.1 bacterium
GGCCCTGCGCGTTCTCGAGACGAGTGCGGCTCTTCGGCCGGAAACGACGGTCGCGCTCGCGCCCGCGGCGTTTCCCGTGGGCGGTCCCCACGCGGCGATGCTCGACCGCCTTGCGCGTCGGATCGAAGACGACCTGGTCGAGGCGTTCGGTTCCCGCCGCGCCGACGCCGGCTTCGTTCTGCTGGTTGGGATGGCTCGCCTGAGCGCTCTCGAGCAGAGCCGTCGTCGTGGGCACCTGGTCGTTCTCGATATCTTTGCACCCGAGGCACGACGGGTTGCGGTCGGGGAAATCGAGGGCCGCGGCGGCCGCCTCCCGGTTCTGGCCGATGCGGTCTCCGCCGAACTGCGAGCCGTGGGTGCCGTGCTCGTCGACAAGGAGGTCCTGCGCGAGGCGGATCTCTCCGCTCTCGAAGGGGTGGCCAATCGCCATGCCGAACTGGAGCGGGCCCGAACCACCGGGGCCGATGTGCGGGTTGCCCATGGGAAGGTGGTGCCCGCGCGTGCCGACCGACGCATCGTCTCTACGCTTGCCGGGCTTCCCGCCCGAACGGCCGCGAGGCGCGCCGGCGCGCTCCGGCAGCGAGAGGAAGAGCTGCGCACCCGGCAGGAGGCGATTCATGGCTACAACCTCGTGGGCCACAATTGCGTCTCGGAACTCTTTGCGCAGATGGAGCGCGCGGTCGGCGGTCCGGGGGCATCGGCGCAGGGAGCGACCCGCGGGCCCCTGGGGGGCGCCGTGCCGGCAGGGCGCGGGGTCGGGGTGATCCCCTTCGTGGCGGCGCATTTTGTCGAAGAGAATTTGCGGGTCACGTCGGTCGTCGACATTCCGTCCTATCGGCGGCGTCGCGTTGCGACGATGGTCGAGCGCGAGGGGTGGCCGGCGAGGTTGCGGGAGTCGAACGTCCTTACCTCGACGGTCTACGCCCCCCACGAGGGAGACTCCGCTTTTCTCTTCTTCACCGATGATCGGCTGGTGACCCGCCCGCTGCTGGGCGCGGTCAATCTGGTCTACGGTCTCGCCTCGGCGGTGGTGGCCGTGCCGCTGGTCCCGCAGGATGGCGGCCGGCGCCTGATCGCCGGACTGCGAGGTCTGCTCTGGAGTCTGCCGGAGCTCGCCTTCGTCAACGTCCGAAAAGGTTCTTTCTTTTTCGTGCCGGAGGACGACGACCCGCGGACCGTGGCGGATCAGTCTCCGTCGACGTAGCCCAGTGCGCGCAATTGCCGTCGGGTGCGCTCGTCGAGCGTTACCGGCGCGGTGGCTGGACGAGTCGGCGTGCTGGCGGCGCGGCTTCGCTCGCGCAGAGCGGCTCGCATCTGTTCGAAGCGCTGGCGCTCGGTGGTCGACAGGTCGTTCTGCTCGGTCGGGTCGCTCTCGATGTCGAAGAGTTGGTAGGACGTTTCCGCGTCGTCTTCGGGGCTGTTGGCGCGCCGGATCAGCTTCCATCTCCGGTCGATCAGGGTGCGTAGATCTCCGCCCGGGATGTCGGTGGCTTCTTCGGCGTAGAGCGGATCCATGGCAACCCATCCCGTCTTCGCGGAGAGGGCGGCGCTCAGGTCCCGACCCTGGACCCGTTCGGGCGCGGTTAGCCCGTAGAGTCCGAGCACGGTCGGAACGAGGTCGACCAGCGAGATGGGAGTGGGCTCCCTTCGTCCCCGGACAGAGTCTTCCCCCGGCACGCGCACGACGAAGGGAATGCGGATCTGCTCCTGGAAGAGTCGATTACCGTGCTCCCAGCCTCCGTGTTCGTTGAATTCATCCCCGTGGTCGGAGACGACGAGGATCAGGGTACGGTCGAGGATGTCGCTCTTCTCCAGCGTGTCGAGGAGTTCCCCGAACATGGCGTCCTGGTAGAGAATGTCCTCATCGTACAGGTCGCGAACGAAGGAGACGTCGGCTTCGCTTTGTACGGACGTGCGCAGGAAGCGCGCTCGGGTGGTCTTCGGCGTGATCGTGCCGGCGTACCCGGGGTCGCGGTACTTCCCGGCGAAACCCTCGGGAGGATCGTAGGGCGAATGCGGGTCGATGGTGTGCACGTAGAGGAAGAAGGGTTCGTCGGCCCCGGCCCGCACGGCGGGAAGCAGGACCTCGTTGATCTCGCCGCTGTAGGCGTAATTGTTCTGGCGGGCGCCGCGGACCGTCTGGAAGCGGTCGAAGCCCTGCTCGAAGGAGAAGCCGGGAGCGAAGATGTTTCCGTTGGTGACATACGCCGAGGTGGACCAACCGGCCTGTCGCAGGGTCTCGGCCAGGGTCTCCACGGAGTCGTCGATGCCGTAACCCAGACGCGCGTGATGGCGGCTGGGGTACAGGCCGGTGAGCGCACTGGCGGTCGCGGGGCGCGTGCGCGCTGCGGTGCTGTAGGCATTCTCGAAGACCACTGCGTCCCGGGCGAGCGCGGCCAGCCGCGGCATGGTGTCGCGCCCGTAGCCGTACATGGGCGTGTGGTCGGCCCGGAGGGTGTCGATCAGGTAGAGTACGATGTAGGGGGCGCCTCCCGCTGCCGGGTCGGTCGGGGTGACGAGTCGCGGCGCTGCCACGACGAGCCGTGCGTCACGGTCTCGCGCTCGAAGCGGCTCGCTCGTCACGGTCAGCTGCAGCGTCGACCCGCTGGCGGCCGGAACCGGGATTTCACCTGTGACCCAACTTTCGTCGGCGCGCACCGTGCGCTCCCAGGTGGATCGCTCGCGTTCGTCCCCGAGAGAGAGCTGGACCGCCAGGGTGTCTCCCTTCCCGCGAACGCCCACCGAAAAGCGCAGTTGAGAGGCTTCACCCGGTGCGATGCTCGCACGGGTCGATTCGCCCGCCCGCAAGACCAGGGCGCGTCGCCGGTCGTCCCCGATCGGGACGACGCGCGCTCGGGAACGCGGAGGTGCGCCGGGGCAGGCGGCGGCGAGTTTGGCTTCGCGGCGCGGCGG
>JAPOLW010000579.1 GCA_029976905.1 bacterium
GTGCAATCTGCTCCACGCCGAGGCCGGATTCCCGCCGTCATTATTACTGTCGTTCTCGCCATGATCGTCCTTCCGCAGCCTGTCGCGCTTCATCGAGGAGATCCTCTCGTACGCCAGCGGCGTCCCGACGGCGATCCAGGGCTTGCGCCGCCCGAAACGGGTCCGGGTCCGGTCGGAGAGCCAGCCCACGATCGGGTCGGTGAGCGCGTCGAGCGCTCTCGCCACCGCAGTTGCCAACGCGATCATTCCCAGGGGGGCAAGCACGACGTCGCTGTAGAACGCCGGCATGAAGATGCCGATGGGAATCGCCATCGCCGCACCAGCGAACGCCGGCCCCCCGTAGGCCAGCTTCACGCCGAGCGACAGACGCCCGGTCGTCGTCGCCGGCGGAGCGGGCGGATTCTGGGTCGAGAGGTCGGCCATCGCGATGGTATCTGGACCGTCCTAGCGCGGCGGGAGGCCGTCGGCCACGTTCGTCGGACGAACGGTCCGTCGCCGGCGCGAACGACTCATCCGTAGATGATTCGCGTGAGCCAATCTGCCACGAGAGCCGGTTTCTCCTGGCCCTCGATCTCCACCGTCATGTGGCGCGTCGTCTGGATCGCGCTTCCCTTGAGTTCGACCTTCGTGAGCGTGCTGTGCAGACGGATCTTGCTGTTCACCGTGACGGGATTCGCAAATCGAACCTTCTCGAAGCCGTAGTTCACGCCCATCGCGACGCCGGCATACCGCGACATGTCGCTCGGCTTCGGCGAAATCGCATCGAGGTGCGTCAGCAGGGAGAGGGTGAGAAAGCCGTGCGCGATCGTCGTCCCAAAGGGCGTGGCTTTTGCTTTCTCCGGGTCGACGTGGATGAACTGATGGTCCTCGGTGACGTCGGCGAATTGGTTGATGCGATCTTGCGTCATCACCATCCAATCGCTCGTCGTTTCTTCCTGGCCCTCGACGGACTTCCAGATCTCGAATGCTTTCTGGGCGTTCTCCGACATGCTGCAACTCTCCTTTTGTTCGGGCAATCCGACGCGCGCGGCCGCGCAGTGTCGCAGAAGATAAGCGACAATCCCGATCGGTGCCAGCAGCCCCGATCGTCCCCGGGGCGGTCTAGGCGAGGGCGCGCGATTCGCTCAATTCTCCGGTCTTCGCCCACCCCGGCGCAAGCCGGCCACAGGCAACCTCGTGGTCGTGATCGAAGGAGATCCACCACCCCTCGTCGGCCGCCTGCGCAAGCAGCCGCTTCTTCGCCTCGAGAGTCTCGAGCGGGTCGAGATCGTACGCCGCATTCCACGCCGGGCGGAGGTGTGCCCGCGTGGGCGCCACGTCACCGAGGTGGATGAAATGGCCGTCGCCGTCGGCGACGATCGGGCATTGGTGGCTTGGCGTATGGCCACCGGTCACCACGGCACGGAGTTGCGGCGTCACCTCCGTATCCCCTTCGAGCACCTCGACCAACCCGGCCGCCTGCAGCGGTTCGAGGCATTCGGGCGCGTGCGCGTAGGCACCCGCTTGTCGCTCACCCTTCGGATGTAGGGCCGTCTCCCACTCGACCCGCTGCACGAAGTGCCGCGCCCGGGGGAACGCGGGCTGCAGGCGGCCCGCCGCATCGCGCACGACCACGCCCCCGAGATGATCGAAGTGCAAATGCGTCAGAACCACATGGGTGACGTCCTCGGGTTCGATGCGGAGTTCGGCGAGGCGGGCGTGCAGGCCACCCCGGCGGTCGACGCGATAGATCGCCTGCTCCTTCTCGGAGAGTCGCTCGCCGAGGCCGGTATCGATGAGGATCGCCTCCCGGCCGTCCTCCACGAGCGGACAATGGAGGCTCATCGAGATGCGATTCTTCTCGTCGACGGGAACATGCCGCTCCCAAAGAGGCTTGGGGACCGTCCCGAACATCGCCCCGCCGTCCATGGCAAAGCGTCCGTCGCTGACGAGGTGAACCCGGAATCGACCGATTTCCAGCATGGCGACCTCCTAGCGCAATCCACGCATCCTGTCCCGCCCCCGGCCTTTTGCTTAGGGAAGAGGGCATGGAACCGACCGAACGACGGTTGCGCCTGGGAGACGTCACCCTTTGCCTCTTCGAATGGGGCGCCCCGCGCCCCGACCGGGCGACCTACCTTCTCGCACATGCGACCGGCTTCCACGCGCGCTGCTGGGACGCCGTCATCCGGCGACTCGGCGCATGTCACGTCGTCGCCGTCGATCTGCGGGGGCACGGTCGCAGCGACACGCCCGTCATCCGGCACTGGAAGGTCTTCGGCGAGGATCTGGTCGGGATCGTCGACGAACTCGATCTCGGCCAGGTGACCGGTGTCGGCCACTCGATGGGCGGCCACGCGATGACGCAGGCGGCCGCTCGGCGCCCCGACCGCTTCGCGCGGCTCCTGCTCGTGGACCCGGTCATCGTCGCGCCCGACGACCGCCCCCCCCTCGACGACGAAGAGCACCCGACCGCGCGGCGCAAGAATCGCTTCCGTTCCCCCGAAGAAATGATCGATCGATTCCGGGAGCGGCCGCCCTATGCCGCATTCCATCCCGAAGTCCTGCAGGACTACGGTACCCACGGACTCCGGCCGGCTCCCGATGGCGACGGTTTCGTGCTCGCCTGCCCTCCGGCCACCGAGGCGAGCATCTATCGGACGAGTCGCACCAATCCCGACATTCTCGTTGCCACCCGAGCGGTTGCCTGCCCCGTGGAAATCGTGCGCGCCAAGGAGCCGCCGCCCGATCGTTCCCTCATGGACTTCTCCTCCTCACCCACCTGGCCACAGCTCGTCTCGCAGTTCCCGCGGAGGCAGTTCGAGGATAACGCCGAGGGCGCGCCAACGCTCGAGGACGCGGGGCTCACCGCGAAGCAGGAGGCGCTCTTCGTGGATCTCCTGTAGGTGGAAGGACGCGGACGG